>CADCUY010000176.1 GCA_902806005.1 uncultured Quadrisphaera sp.
CAGCGACACCACGGCGGCGCGCAGCAACGCAGCCGCCTGCTGGGCCCGGACCTCGTCGCGCACCTGCCGGGCTCGGGCGGCGACGGCGTCGTCGACCAGCGGCAGGGTGTTCTGGAGCAGCTGGTAGTCGGCCTTGAACCGGGTGTACTGGCGTCGGGCCGTGGGCAGCTCGCGCCCGGCCACGGTCATGATCGAGTCGGCGGAGGCGGCGAACGACTGGGCCTCGGGCAGCACCTGGGCGACGGCGTCGTCGACCTCGGGGCCCAGGCCCGCGGCGCCGACCGCTTCGAGCTCGGTGATGAACAGGGCCGCGTGCGCCTCGGCGTCGGCGACGGCGGCGTCGTAGTCGTCGCCGGCGCCGGTCACCAGGGTCGCGAGCACGTCGGCGCGCAGCGCGTCCGCCATCGCGTGGGCGTTGACCGTCGCCCGGGTGGCCTCGGAGGTGGCGACCAGGTGCTCGCCGCCCTCACCGGCGGTGCGGAGGTCGCGCACCCCGGACAGCGCCGTGATGCCGACGACCAGGGTCGCGATGACCACCAGCACGGCGAGCTTCACGCCCAGGCGGCGGTTCGACCACATCGATCCCACGGTGGCGCTCCAGGTCCGGGCCGCTCGGCGAGCGGCGTCCCGTGGACCTTCGGCACCGGGCCGGGACGCCTTGAGCGGCCGGAGCGACGACCCGCCGGTCGCCGTCCGGCCGCTCACGGGCCAGGAGGGGTGGTCTCAGCCGCGGCCGGAGGAGGTGCGCGACCGGCGCGCCACCGAGTCGAGGGCCACGGCCAGCAGGAGCACCGCGCCGGTGACCATGAACCGGAACGAGGAGTCGAGGTTCAGCAGCGTCAGCCCGTTGGAGATGGTCTGGATCACGAGGATGCCGACCAGCGCCGCGAAGGCGGTGCCGCGTCCGCCGAACAGCGAGGTGCCGCCGATGACGGCCGCGGCGATGGCGTTGAGGTTGACGTCGCCGCCGCCGGTGCTGTTGTTGGCCGCCGCGAGCCGCGCCGTCTGCAGGATGCCGCCCATCGCGGCGAAGGTGCTGCAGAGCATGAACGTGGAGGTGTAGATCCACCGCACGTTGATGCCCGCGCGCCGGGCGGCCTCGACGTTGCCGCCGACGGCGAAGACCGACCGGCCCCACTTGGTGCGCGTCAGCATGTAGTGCAGCCCGAGCACCAGCCCCACGAAGAAGACGAACATCCAGCCGACGCCGCGGGCGGTGTTCAGGTACGCCACGAAGAGCCCCACCCCGACGAGCAGCGCGAGGCTGCGCAGCGCCAGGGACGTCAGCGACCCCGCCGACAGGCCCGCGGCCCGCCGCCGGCGGGCGTTGGCCAGGCCGGTGAGGAACAGGCCGGCCGCGAGGGCGGCGACGAGGACGTACGAGAGCAGCGGCGGGACGAACGCCTGCTGGGCGAAGTAGACCAGCGGGGAGTCGAAGGGCAGGTTGATCGAGCCCTGCGGCTGCAGCAGGTAGACCTGCAGGCCGAGGAAGCCCAGCAGGCCCGCGACCGAGACGACGAAGCTGGGCACGCCGACGCGGTTGAACGCCAGGCCGTACAGGCCGCCGATGACCACGCCGGTCAGCAGGCACCCGGCGATCGCGATGCCCAGCGGCAGGCCGCGCTCGACGAAGAGCACCGCGACGATGGCCGCGGACAGCCCGCTGACCGAGCCCACCGAGAGGTCGATCTGCGCGACGAGCAGCACGCAGATGATGCCCAGGGCGATGGTGCCGACGGCGGCCGACTCCAGCAGCAGGTTCACCAGGTTGGGGGCGGCCAGGAAGATCGGGTTCAGCGCCTGGAGGACCAGGGCGATGACCACGAGGCCGAGGATGATCGGCAGGATGCCCAGCTCGCCCTGGCGCAGGTTGCCCACGAAGGTGCTGAGGGCCCCCTTGAGCCCGGTGCCCTGCCGGAGCCGCTCGTCCTGGAGGTCGGTGGGGACGGCTGACCCGGCGGCCGAGGGGGCGGTGGGGGTGGTGGTCGTCTGCGTCGTCGAGCCGCTCATCGGGTCGCGCCTCCCACCGCGTCGGTGGTCGCGGGCGCCGCGGCGACCTCGACCGGCGCGCCGTCCGCCGCGCGCGAGGCGCGGGCCGCGGAGCGCTTGGTCACGACGTTGTCGGTCGCGCCGGTGATCGCCGCGATGATCTCCTCGGAGGTCACGTCCTTGACGGCGAAGACGCCGTTGTTCCGGCCCAGGCGCAGCACGACCACGCGGTCGGCGACGGCGCGGACGTCCTCCATGTTGTGGCTGATCATGATCACGCCGTGCCCGGACTCGCGCAGCCGCTCGACCAGGTTGAGCACCTCCGCGGTCTGCGCGACGCCGAGGGCGGCGGTGGGCTCGTCCAGGATGATGACCTTCGGGTCGCCGAGCAGCGACCGGGCGATGGCCACCGTCTGGCGCTGGCCGCCGGAGAGCGCGGCGACCGGGATGCGCACGGTCGGGATCTTCGCCGACAGCTGGCGCACCAGCTCCCACGCGCGCACCTCCATCGCCACCTCGTCGAGGCGCATCCGGCCCTTCTCCTGGCCGAGGAAGAGGTTCTCGACGACGGTGAGGTTCTCGCACAGCGCCAGGTCCTGGTAGACGGTGGCGATGCCGAGGTGCTGGGCGTCGGCGGGGGTCGCGATGGTCACCTCGCGGCCCTCGAAGGTGATGGTGCCGGAGTCGGCGCGGTGCACCCCGGCGAGGACCTTGACCAGCGTGGACTTGCCGGCGCCGTTGTCGCCGACGACGGCCACGACCTCGCCGGGCAGGACGTCCAGGTCGATGCCGGACAGCGCGGCGACGGCGCCGAAGGACTTGGTGATGCCGCGCAGCGAGAGGACCTCGCGCGTCGAGCTCGTCGGCGACGGCGCCGGCGCATCGGTCATGGTCATGGGCTCTCCGGGGGATGTCGTCGGTCGGGTGCTGCGGTGCACCGCAGCCGACCCTTCCACGGTGGGGAGGGTCGGCTGCGGCGGGTGGTACCGGTCAGGCGGTCCTCACTCGATGCCGAGGGCGGCGCAGCCCTCCGCGTACTGCTCGGTGCAGATCTCCTCGGCGGTGTAGATGCCGCCGTCGACGATGATCTCCTTGAGGTTCTCCTGCGTCACGACCTCGGGCGTGAACAGCTGGGCGGGGGTGTTGTAGAGCTCCTGCTCGCCCTCGACGGTCTCGCCCTCGGCGAAGGAGCAGGCCACCTCGGCCGCGGCCTCGGCGACGATGCTGATCGGCTTGGAGATGGTGTTGTACTGCGTGCCCTCGACGATCCGCTGGATCGCCGCGATCTCCGCGTCGTTGCCCGTCACCGGCGGCACGGGGTTCACGCCGGCCGACTGGAAGGCCGCGATGCTCGCCCCGCCGGTGCCGTCGTTGGCCGCCACGACGCCGACGATCTGGTCGCCGAACTGGGTGATCTGGCTGCTGACGAACTCCTGGGCGTCCGGCGGCTGCCATCCGGGGGTGTCGAACTCGGCGAGCACCTCGTAGGGCCCGGAGTCGATCACGGAGTCCACCCCGTCGCGGATCAGCCCGGCGGCGGCGTCGGTGGGCGAGCCGTTGACCTGCAGCACGCCGCCGCTGGTGATGCCGTCGGCGGCGAGCTTGTCCTCCAGCGACTGGGCGATCGACGCGCCGATCGCCTCGTTGTCGAAGGAGACGTAGTAGTCGGCCGGCTGGTCGGGGATCGGGCGGTCGTAGGCGATGATCGGGATCTCCTGCGACTGCGCGGTGTTGACCAGGCTGGCCGCGGCGGCGGTGTCGACCGCGTCGAGGACGATGGCCGAGACGCCCTGGGAGATCACCGAGTCCACCTGCTGCTGCTGCGCGGCGGCATCGGCGTCGGCGTTCTGGTACAGCACCTCGAAGCCGCACTGCTCCTGCACGGCGGCCTCGAACAGCGGGTAGTCCTGCTCCTCGTAGCGGGTGGAGGCCAGGTCGGGCATCAGGAAGGCGATGGTGCCGGCGCTGTCGCCGCCGTTCCCGCCGCCGTTCCCGCCGCCGCCGCCGGCGCCCCCGGGCTCGGCCTCGCCGCCGCCGGCGCAGGAGCTGAGGACGATGGCGGCGGTCAGGGCCACGGCCCCGGTCGTGATCTGCCTGGTGCGGAGTCGCTTCACTGGGGTTCTCCTCGGTGGTCCGGTGCGCTGTGCGCTGGGTCTGCGGTCGGGGCCGCCGCCCGGGCTGGGGCCGGGCAGCGGGTGGTGCGCCGCCCCGGAGGGGCGGTGGAGGGGCGCTCGTGCGCGGTGGCGTCAGCCCTGGTGGAGGGCGTCGGGGATCAGGGAGACCTTCACCGAGGACTTCCCGTCGGCCACCATGTCGAGGCCCTCCTGGAACCGGGAGATCGGCAGCTGGTGGCTGGCGATGGCGTCCATCGGCAGGACCCCGGACTGGAGCATGGCGATCGCCTTGGGCCAGGTGTGGGGGCCCAGGTGAGCGCCGAGGACGTCGAGCTCCTTGTCGTCGCTGATGATCGACCAGTCGACGCTGGCCTCGGAGCCGAAGACCCCGTACTCGACGTAGGTGCCGAGCTTGCGGAGCAGGCCGAGCCCCTGGGCGACCGCCGCGGGGTGCCCGGTGGCCTCGAGGTAGACGTCGGCGCCGTAGCCGCCGGTCAGGTCCTTGACCGCCTGCTGGACGTCGGTGCTGCCGATGTTCAGGGTGACGTCGGCCCCGCACCGCTTCGCGAGCTCGAGCTTGGCGTCGACCAGGTCGAGGGCCACGACGGTCGCGGCGCCCTTGGCCTTCGCGCCGGCGATCATGCCGAGGCCGATCGGGCCCGCACCGGCGACGACGACGACGTCCTCGAAGGCGATGCCCGCCCGCTCCACCGCGTGCAGCGAGCACGACAGGGGCTCGACGAACGCCGCCTGGTGCGCCGGCAGGTCCTTGGTCATCTTGTGGACCAGGGCGTCGCGGGAGAAGAGCATGTACTCGGCCATCGCCCCCGGCGTGCGGCGCTTGAAGCCGTAGATGTCGTGCCGCTGGCACATGTGGTACTGGCCGCGCAGGCAGTACCGGCAGTCCCAGCACGGCACGATCTGCTCCGAGGTCACCCGGTCGCCGACCTCGACGCCCCAGCGCTCGCGGGCGCGGTCGTCGAGGGCCACGACCTCGCCGACGAACTCGTGGCCGGGCACCACCTGGGTCTCCGCCCACGCGGGACGCTCGTGGTCGCCCCAGAACTTCGCCGCGCCGTGGTAGCACTTGAGGTCGGAGGCGCAGATGCCCACCGCCTCGACCCGGATCAGCGCCTCGCCCGGCCCCGGGGCCGGGACGGGGATCTCCTCGAGCCGGTAGTCCTCCGGCGCGTGGACCACCACCGCCTGCATCGTCTGGGGCACGTCCGTCATCGGACTCCTCATCGCCAGCCCGCACCAGTGCGGGTCCTGCCCGGCGGTTCCGCCGGCTGCGGAAGATCGTGGCAGGGCTCTGCACACTTGTCCAGCACAGATGCCCGAACGTTATCCTGCCGTGATCGGGAGATAGTCTCCGGCGCGGTGCCGTCGACTGCGACGCCCACGCCGAAGGAGGTGCTGGAGGTGGTGGTGACCGGTCCCGACCGCCCCGACGTCGAGGGCGGAGCCCGCGCCGCCGCCGGCGACACCGACCGCGCCTACCTGGACCTGGTCCACGCGGCCGCGACGATGTACCACCTCGAGGACGCGACCCAGGCGCAGGTCTCCGAGCGCCTCGGCACCAGCCGGACGACGGTCAGCCGGCTGCTGTCGGACGCCAGGCGGCTCGGGATCGTCCGCATCCAGGTCGTGCGCCCCCAGCACGCCGACCCGGCCCAGCTGGCCGCCCGGCTGTGCGAGCTGACCGGGCTCGCCGGGGTGCACCTCGGTGCCGCCCGCGCCAGCCACCTCAGCGCCTCGCTGGGCCCCGTCGTGCACGACGTGCTCGCGGGGGTCGGGCTCGACCGGGGCGACGTGCTCCTCGTCTCCTCGGGCCGCACCACCAGCGAGATCGCGCAGGGGCCGCTGCCGCACCTGCCCGGGGTGCGCGTGGCCCCCACCATCGGCGGGATCGACCAGGCCCAGGCCTGGTACCAGCCGAACGAGACGGCCCGCCAGGTGGCGGAGAAGGTCGGCGGCAGCCCGCTGTTCCTCTTCGCCCCGGCCCTGCCGAGCGCCGCGCTGCACGAGGGGCTGGTCGGCGACCCCGCCATCCGCCGGGTGCTCGACGCCTGGGAGGAGGCGCGGTGCGCCGTCGTCGGCGTCGGCGCACCACCGGCGAGGCGGACCTCGCTGCCCTCCTTCGTCGACACCACCGACGAGGTGATCATGAGCTCGGCCGGCGACGTCAACAGCCGGTTCTACGACGCGAGCGGTGCCCCGCTCCCCTTCCGCGGCGCCGACCGGCTCATGGCCACGTCGCTGGAGCGCATGCGCACCCTCGAGCGCTGCATCGCCGTCGCCGTCGGGGCCGAGAAGGTGCCGAGCATCGTCGCCGGCGCCCGCGCCGGGTACTTCAGCGACCTGGTGACCAGCGTCGAGACCGCGCTCGCCCTCCTCGACGCCCTGACCCAGGAGGGGTGAGCGGGCCGCCGGTCGTGCTGCTGGCCGGCGGTCCGGTAGAAAGGCCCCGTGGCTGACGTCGTCGTGGGCATCGACATGGGGACCGGCTCGAGCAAGGGCGTCGTCACCACGGCGGACGGCCGGGTGCTCGCCAGCGCCACCCGCGCCCACGGGGTCTCGATGCCGCGCCCGGGCCACGTGGAGGTCGACGCCGTCGAGGTGTGGTGGGGCGACGTCGTCGCGCTGTGCCGCGAGCTGCTCCCGCAGGTCGAGGAGCACGTCGTCCGCGGCGTCTGCGTCTCGGGCGTCGGACCGTCCCTGGTGCTGACCGACGGCGACGGCGAGCCGGTGCGGCCGGCGATCCTCTACGGGATCGACATGCGCGCCCACGAGGAGATCGAGGAGCTCACCGCGCGCTACGGCGCCGACGAGGTGCTCCGGCGCTGCGGCAAGGCGCTGAGCAGCCAGGCCGTCGGCCCGAAGGTGCTGTGGGTGCGCCGGCACGAGCCGGAGGCCTGGGCGCGCGTGCGGCGCTGGTACGGCTCGAACTCGTTCGTCGTCGGCCGCCTCACCGGCGAGTACGTGCAGGACCACCACACCGCCAGCCAGTGCGACCCGCTGTACGACATCGCCGCGCAGGACTGGAACGCCGACTGGGCCGAGGACGTCGTCGCCGGCGTGCCCCTGCCGCGCCTGGCGTGGCCGGGCGAGGTGGTCGGCCACGTGCTGGCCGGGGCCGCGGAGGAGACCGGGCTGCCCGAGGGCACGCCGGTGTGCGCCGGCACCGTGGACGCCTGGGCCGAGGCCCACAGCGCCGGCGTCGGCGCCACCGGCGACCTGATGCTCATGTACGGCTCGACGATGTTCTTCGTGCAGGTGCTCGACGGCCTGGAGGTCCACCCGCAGCTCTGGACCACGTCGGGCGTGCACGCCGGGTCGTACACGATGGCGGCGGGGATGGCGACCAGCGGCATCCTCACCTCCTGGGTGCGGGACCTGACCGGGGGGGCGGACTTCGCCGACCTCGTCGCGGAGGCCAGCCGGGTGCCCCCCGGCGCCGACGGCCTGGTGCTGCTGCCCTACTTCGCCGGCGAGCGCACCCCGGTGTTCGACCCGCGGGCGCGCGGGGTGGTCGCGGGGCTCACCCTGAGCCACACCCGGGCGCACCTGTTCCGCGCCGCGTACGAGGGCATCGCCTGCGGCGTCCGTCAGGTGATCGACCTGCTGGACGCCTCGGCGGCCCCGCCCCGCCGCCTCGTCGCCGTCGGGGGCGGCACCCAGGGCGACCTGTGGACCCAGATCGTCAGCGACGTCACCGGCCTGCCGCAGGACCTGCCCGAGCAGGGCATCGGGGCCAGCTACGGCGACGCGCTGCTCGCCGCCACCGGCACGGGCCTGGTCCCGCCCGACACCCAGTGGGCACGGGTGGCCCGCACCGTCGAGCCCGACCCGGCCCGGCGCGAGGTCTACGACGGGCTCCTGCAGTCCTACGCCGAGCTCTACCCCGCGACCAGGACGATCGTGCACCGGATGGCCCGGCTGCAGGAGGAGGGGGCGGGCCGTCAGGACCCGCCCGTCGCCTGAGGCGGCTCGCCCCTCGTCCCGCGGGTCAGCCCTGCGGCACCCGACGGGCCCTGGCGTAGTGGCGGGCGGCCTTGGCGCGGTTGCCGCAGCCGGCCATCGAGCACCAGCGGCGGTCGCCGCGCTTGCTCGTGTCGTAGAAGTGCAGGAGGCACCCGTGGCCGGCGCACCGCCGGATCCGCGCGGGGTGGCGGCCCAGGAGCTGGAGGTAGTCCTCCACCGCCGTCCACGCCGGGAGGTCGGCCGGGTCGTCCACCGCGACCTCCGTGACGGGCCCGTGCTCCCCGATCGAGCGCAGCAGCCTCCCCCGGGCCAGGACCGCGTTGAGCTGCCGGGCGGGTTCCGCGCCGCCGAGGCCGGAGGCGTGGGCGCGCAGCGCCTCCCGGGCGCGGACGAGCCGGGTCAGCGTCGCGCCGGCGAGCGGGGCCCCTGCGAGGCCGTGCCCGTGCAGCCAGGTCCGCAGCCCGGGCAGGTCGTCCAGCAGGTCGTGGGCGCCGGCGGCGTCGACCCAGGTGGTGTTGAGCAGGTCCATGCTGACCGGCTCACCCAGCAGCGGTCGAGGGTCGAGCGGGGCCTCCTCCGTCACCACGCCACCGATCCTAACCCGTGAAGCCCCTCTGACGCGGTAGTCAGGACGCCGGGGCGGCCGCCCTCACCGCCCGAGCGGGTCCCCGGTCACCGCGTCGAGCCCGGGCGGCCCCGTGCGGACGGCGGGGACGACGCCCAGCAGCGCTCCGCGGGCGAAGAAGGCGACGAAGCGGGCCAGGGCGACGGTCCTGCGGGCCCGGGTGAACCCCTGGCCGCGCAGGGAGAGCACCAGGCGCAGCAGCGCCGCCGGGCCGATCCGGACCACGCCCTCGACCCGCTCCCCGGCGCGCTCGGACGCCGGGTCGAGGCGCTCGACGCTCAGCGCCAGCGTGGTCAGGTCGTGCAGGGCCGACAGCGGTCCCGCGCGCCGGCGCTTGGTGCCGACGGCGCGCCAGGAGCCGCCCTCCGGCGCGACGCCGGTCAGCTCGTACCGCATGGCGGCGGACGGCCCGAACAGCCCGAGCGCCCCGGTCACCGGCACCCGGTCGGCGAGGCCCTCGACGTGCAGCGACCCCACGACCTCGAGGCGGTGGTCGGGGTCGGCCGCGAAGGCCGCCAGCCCGGGCAGGTCGGCGGACAGGACCAGCTCGACCCGCCGCCGGTGCCCGGCCGCGTCGGTGCCCGCGCCGGCCATCGTCTCCTCGAACCGGACGCCGTCGCCGCGGGTGCGCGCGTAGCGCTCGCGCATCAGGGCGAAGGCCTCGTCCTCGGGCGCCGGCGCCGGTCGCACCGCAGGCCACTCCGGGGCCCGCCAGCCGCCCGCCCCCGCCCGCCGCCTGATCGCGTGCTCCACGTTGCGCTCCGCGACGGCGAGGATCGTCGCCGAGGGGTTGACACCGGTCGCGGCGGTGAGCGCGGCCCCGTCGACGACGAACAGGCCGGGGTGGCCGTGCACCTCGCCGAACTCGTCGACGACGCCGTCGGGGCCCATCGGCACGCCGCCGAGGTTGTGCACGGTGACCGCCTTGCGCAGCCACGTCCAGGTCGGGGCGTGCCACCCGCGCGCGCCGAGCACGCGGGCCACGGTCCCGGCGATCCGGGCCTCGGACCGGTACAGCCACCGGTTCTCGCGGTTGGTCCAGCGCACGGCGGCCTCGCCCTGGTGGTCGAGCACCAGGCGGCCGGCCGCGGCGTCGCGGCCCATCATCAGCAGCGCCAGCACGGCGCGCGGGCGGTGCGGCGTGCGGAGCAGGAGCTGGCGCGCCCGCACCCGGGGGTCGTACCGGGCCAGCAGGCGGGAGACCACGGCGGGGTAGGCGCCGTCCTGGACCTGGAACCACACCCGGTCGCCGTGCTCGGGCGCGTCGACGACCGTGGTGGTGGTGATGGTCGGGCCGTGGCCGGGCTCGAGGTCGACGGCGCTGTCGCGGACGAAGGAGAGGAAGTCGCCGTTGCCGGAGAAGCCGTGCCCGAGCCTGCCGGGCAGGCGCGGCAGGGTGCGGTGGACGTCGCGCGCCCGCAGCAGCAGCTCGGTGGTGCCGACCGCCCCCGCGGCGAGGAAGACCTGCGCGGCGACGACCTCGGTCTCGGGCTGCGGCGGTCGCCCGTCCCGGCCCGCGCGGTCGTGACCGGTGGACCGGTAGGACACCGTCCACCGCCCGTCCGCCGGGGTGATCCGGGTGACCTCGGCGTCGAGGACGGCCACGGCGCCGTGCTGCTCGGCGACCGCGAGGTAGTTGAGGTCGAGGGTGTTCTTCGCGCCCTGGTTGCAGCCCACGACGCACTCGCCGGTGAAGGTGCAGCCGCGCTGCGGCACGCCGTGGACGTTGGGCGTCCAGGTGTCGGGGTCGTCGCGGAACCGGACGGCCAGGTTCGGGCGCACCGTCCCGGCGCGCCGCCCCATCCGCTCGACCACCTCCTCCAGGGCGGTGGTGCGCCGCGGCAGCCGCCCGGTGGCGGGGTCGGGCGCCACCGGGGCGACCTCCAGCATGTGGGCGGCGAGGTCGTAGTAGGGGTCGAGGGCGGCGCGCGAGTACCCCGCGGGCCACGCCCCGTCCTCGAAGACCTCCTGCGGCGGCCGGGCGAAGACGTTGGCGTAGACCAGGGAGCCCCCGCCCCAGCCCGCGGCCTGCACGCTGACCATCTGGTCGAGCCAGCGGACGTCGTACAGGCCGCCGCCGAGCTGCCAGGACCACCCGGAGCGCAGGTCGTCGACGTCGCGCGTGAAGTCCCCCGGCGCCCAGCGGCGGCCGCGCTCGAGCACGGCCACGCGCAGGCCGGCCTGCGCCAGCCGGGCTGCCGCGACCGCGCCGCCGAAGCCGCTGCCGACCACGACGGCGTCCAGCTGCTGCGGTGCGGCCTCGCTCGCCACCGGTTCCACCACGCGCCCCTCAGGTCGGCCGGCCGCCATCGTGCCAGCCGGTGCGTCGCCGCGGGCCCGCGGGCCGGGCGCGGCACGCGCCCTCAGCGCGGCGGGCGGACCGGCGAGGCCCGCAGCCGGTGCAGCCGGAACCACACGGTCTTGCCGGGCGCGGCCTCGTCGACGCCCCACTCGTCGCTGAGCAGGTCGACCAGGACGAGCCCCCACCCGCCGTGGCGGTCGAGGGCGGACGCGCCGCCGGTGGAGGACCGGAGCGCGGGGCGGCCCCGGCCCCCGTCGGTCACCCGCACGGCCAGCGCCGCGCTGCGGTCGCAGGCGATCTCGATGCTGACGGGCGCCGCCCCGTGCCGCACGGCGTTGGTCACCAGCTCCGAGACGAGCAGCCGCGCGCGGTCGCGGACGCCCGCGTGCTGCCCCGTGCAGCCGGCGCGGTCCAGGAGGGAGCGGGCCATCGACGGGGCACGGGTGTCAGCGGGCAGGCGTGAGCGCACGGAGCAGGAGTCGGTCATCAGGGTCCTCACGGAGCGGGTCCAGCGGCGGGTGAGCGGCGTCCGCACCACACCCACCCTGCCTACCCCGTGACGCACGTCACACACCCCGGCCATGATCCCCGACCGCTCCCGGCCGTCCGGCCCCCCGCCACGGGGGCCGCCGGCGCCGGCTCGAGGGTCGCGGGCCGGGGCGGTCACTCCTCGAGGGTGTCGTCCTCGCAGCCGGCGGGCAGCAGCACCGGGTTGCAGCGGGCCGGGCCGCCGCCGGGCAGCTGCGCGACGAAGTCGCTGTCGTAGCGGGCGGCCATGCCCACCGCCGGGAAGTCGGTGCTGACGATCTGCGCCCCGCTGGCCAGGGCCGCGTCGCGCAGGCGGGTGTCGCCGGTGGTCACGGTGCTCAGCGGCAGGTCGGAGCGGGTGCGCACGTAGTACCCGTCGTCCACCAGCTCCTGGATCTGCGCCAGGTTCTCCCCCAGCGGGTCGTTGCGCTTGACGAACGCCGCGTCGGGCCGCCCCGGGAGCGAGTTGGTGAACAGCACGCGGCCCTCCAGCACCGGGCTCGCCTCGAGGTAGGCCGCCGAGACGGGGGTGTCCGCGTCGTTGTCCATGAAGAAGAGCACGTCGCCGCGGGAGTCCTCCAGCGCCGGCCAGCCGTGCTCGAGCACCGACTCCTCGAGCGTCTCGCCGTCGCGGCGCACGTCGTCCGGGGTGACCAGGTCGTCCTCGCCGAACACGGAGCGGATCTCGGCGTCCAGGGCGTCCAGCGCCGCGGCGTCCCAGGGCGGGCTCTGCACGCCGCCGAGGGCCTCGAACCGGTCCTCGGACTGCTTGAACTCGAGCATGACCGAGATCGGCACGTGGTCGGGGTTCGCGGCCGACCACGTGCGCACCTGGGTCAGGCACGCCACCAGGGTGACGCAGGTGGTGCCGTAGTCGGTGTCGACGACGTGGAGGACCTTGGTGCCCGGCTCGCGCCAGGCCGGGTCGGTCAGCGGGCCCGCCCCGGCCAGGCGCCGCACCAGGGGCTCGGCGTACAGGCCGCCCTCGGGGTCGGGCAGCACGTCCAGCTCGAGGTTGCGCACGTCCTGGGCGCCCAGCTGGTCGGGGATGGCCGCGTGGCTGTAGTACAGCCCGGCGGGGGCGCCGGGGTCGACGGTGACCTGCGCCGCCTTCTCGGCCTCGGGCAGCTCGCGGTGGTACGCGTTGTGGGTGCCGATCACCTGCAGCTCGTTGATCCGGAGCTCGGCGTCGGGGGCCGCCGCGCTGGCCGGGGCGGCGGCGGTGAGGGCGAGCGCGAGGCAGGCGCCGACGGCGGCGGCGGGGGCCAGGGGGCGGGTCGGGGTCATGGGCCCAGCCAAGGACCGCCACGTGGCCCTCCCGCGGCGCGCGGAGGGCGCGCCGGTGAACGGGTGGCGGACGGAGGGGCGGCCGCGGCGGCTCAGACGGGGTCGGCGCGCACCAGGCCGCTCTGGTAGGCCATCACCACCAGCTGGGCGCGGTCGCGCGCGCCGAGCTTGACCATCGCCCGGTTCACGTGGGTCTTCGCCGTCAGCGGCGAGAGGACCAGCCTCGCGGCGATGTCGTCGTTGCTGAGGCCCTCGGCGACCAGCGCGACGAGCTCGCGCTCGCGCTCGGTCAGGGCGGCGAGGCTCCTCGGGGCGGCGATCGGTCCCTGCGCGGGCTGCAGGTAGCGGCTGATCAGGGTGCGCGTGGCCCTCGGCGAGAGCAGGGCCTCGCCGGCGGCGACGGTGCGGATGGCGTCGAGCAGCACCTGCGGCTCCACGCCCTTGCCGAGGAAGCCGCTGGCCCCGGCGCGCACGGCGTCGACCACGTGGTCGTCGAGCTCGAACGTGGTCAGGACCAGGATCCGCACGCCGGCGAGGTCGTCGTCGGCGCAGATCCGCCGGGTCGCCTCGATCCCGTCCACCTCGGGCATGCGGATGTCCATCACCACCACGTCGGCGCGGGTGGAGCGCGCCAGGGCCACGGCCTCGGCGCCGTCCGAGGCCTCGCCGACCACCTCGAGGTCGGGCGCGGAGTCGACCAGGGCGCGGAAGCCGCGACGGATGAGCACCTGGTCGTCGGCCAGCAGCACGCGCACGCTCACGTCACCGCCGCCTGGCGCGCCGGGAGCTCGGCCTCGACGACGAACGACCCGTCGGGCGCCGGGGCGGCGCGCACGGTGCCGCCCACCGCGGCGGCGCGCTCGACCATCCCGAGCAGGCCGTGGCCGGAGCCGGTGCCCGGGGCGCGGGAGCCGCCGTCGCCGGGCCCCACCCCCACGAGCACGGGGACGCGGTTCACCACGCGCAGGACCACCGTGGACGCGCGGTGCTCGACGCTGAGGTGGGCGGTGCCCGTGCCGTGCTTCAGCGCGTTCGTCAGCCCCTCCTCCAGCACCCGGTAGGCCACCAGGTCGACGGTGGGGGCCAGCGCGCGGGGCTGGCCGTGCAGCGACCAGCCGACCTCCAGGCCCGCGGCGGTGAACGACGCCACGAGGGCGTCGAGCCGGCCCAGGCCCGGCGCGGGCGCGCTGGCCGCGCCCTCGCCGCCCTCGCCCGGCTGGCGCAGCACGGAGAGGATGTCGCCGAGCTCCTCGAGGACCGCGGCGGCGGAGCTGCGCACGTGCGCGAGGGCCTCGGACGCCGCCGCCGGCTGGGCCTCGAGCAGGTGCTGGGCCACGCCGGCCTGCACGCTGACCACCGCGATGTGGTGGGCGACGACGTCGTGCAGCTCGCGGGCGATGCGCACCCGCTCCTCGGCCACCCGCCGCCGCGCCTCCTCCTCGCGGGTGCGCTCGGCCCGCACCGCTCGCTCCTCCACCGCGGCGAGGTAGGCGCGGCGGTTGCGCAGCCCGTCGCCGACGGCCGCGACCACGGCGGTCCACGGCAGCACCGGCAGCGCCCGCTGCCACACCCCGTCCTGCGCGGTCCCGGTCGTGCCGGTGAGGGCCAGGACCCCGGAGGTGGCCGCCCAGGCCAGCACCGTGGTCCGGCGGTCGCCGCGCAGGGCCACCGTGTACAGCGCCGCCAGGGGGGCCAGCACCGCGACCGTCTCGATGCCCCGCAGCAGCAGCGCGACGCCGGCGGCGAGGACGGTGAGGACCAGGGCGGGCACGGGCCACCGGTGGCGCAGGGGCACCAGGGCGAGCGCCAGGACGACCAGCACCAGGTCGCCGCCCCGCGGCGCGGGCTCGCCGGTGGCCCGGGGTGCGACCAGGAGGTCGAGCAGCAGGACGAGGGTCACCGCCACCGCGTCGACCAGCACCGGGTGCCGGCGCCAGGGCGCCGCTCGCGGGCCGTCGTGGGTCACGGCGCCAGCCTAGGGACGGCGCAGCGGCGCGGCGTCGTCCCCGCGCAGTACCCCCGTGCTGCTGCGCCGGCAGCAGCACGGGGGTGCTGCGCGGGGCACCGCGGCGCCCGGGTGCTGCCGCGGGAGTACCCCGCGGTGCCTCCCGGGGGAGGACGACGGCGACCCCTCCGAAGGCGCAGCCTCGTACCACCAGCCGGACCCGCCGGTGATGACCCCGCCCCCGGAGGACCACCGTGATCGAGCTCCACGGCCTGACCAAGCGGTACGGCGACAAGACCGTCGTCGACGACCTGACCTTCACCGTCGAGCCCGGCGTGGTCACCGGCTTCCTCGGCCCCAACGGAGCCGGCAAGTCGACGACCATGCGCATGCTCGTGGGCCTCGAGGCCCCCGACGCGGGCCGCGCCACCGTCAACGGCCGGCCGTACACCGAGCACGCGGCGCCCGTGCACGAGATCGGGGTGCTGCTCGACGCCGGCGCCCGCCACCCGGGGCGCTCGGCCCGCGACCACCTGCTCGCCCTGGCGGCCACCCACCGGATCCCGGCGTCCCGCGTGGACGAGGTGATCGACGTCGTGGGCCTCACCGAGGTGGCCGGCCAGCGCTCCGGCGGCTTCTCGCTGGGGATGGGCCAGCGCCTCGGCATCGCCGGCGCCCTGCTCGGCGACCCGGCCGCGGTGGTGCTCGACGAGCCGGTCAACGGCCTGGACCCCGAGGGCATCCGCTGGATCCGCGACCTGCTCCGGGGCCTGGCCGACGAGGGCCGCACGGTCTTCGTCTCCTCGCACCTGATGAGCGAGATGGCCCTGACCGCCGAGCACCTGGTCGTCGTCGGCCGCGGCCGGCTGGTCGCCGACACCTCCGTCGCCGACCTGGTGGCGCGCTCGGCCACCAGCGTGCGGGTGCGCAGCCCCCGGGCGCACGAGCTGCGGAGCCTGCTCGCGCAGCGCGACGTCGTCGTGACCACCGGCGCGGACGGCGCCCTGGAGGTCACCGGCCTCCGGATGGAGGAGATCGGCGACCGCGCCGCCGGCGCCGGGCTGGCCGTGCACGAGCTGACCCTGCAGCAGGCCTCCCTCGAGGAGGCCTACCTGGAGCTCACCGCCGACGCGGTCGAGTACCACGGCTCCACCACCCGCACCCCGACCACCCCAGCTCCCGAGAGGACGGCAGCCTGATGTCGACGACCCTGGCCCCCACGGCCACCCCCGGGGCCGGCCCCGGGCGCACCTCGACGGCGCCGGAGCACGCGCGCCACGCCAGCCGGGCGGTCTCCGCCGCGGGCGTGGTCAGGTCGGAGTGGATCAAGCTCCGCTCGGTGCGCAGCAGCACCACGACCCTGCTGGCCACGGCCGGCGTCATGCTGCTGTTCGGGGCGCTCGCCGCGGCGGTCGGCAGCGGCCTGCTCGCCACCCCTCCCGACGCCGGCGGACCCGACGGCGGCCCCGGCGGCGGCGGGCCCACGGCCACCGTGCTCGCCGGGAGCCTGCTCGCCCCCCTGGTGATCGGGGTCCTCGGCGTCCTGACGATCACCAGCGAGTACGCCACCGGCACCATCCGCAGCACCATGACCTTCGTCCCGGGGCGCCTGCCGGTGCTGGGGGCCAAGGTCGTGGTCCTCACCGCCGTGGTGCTGCCGGTGATGGTGGTGGCGACCCTGGCGACGTTCTTCCTCGGGCAGCTCCTGCTCGGCGCGGGCGACGCGCCCACCGCCGCGATCGGCGACCCCGGGGTGCTGCGCGCCGTCCTCGGCACGGCGGCCTACCTGACCGGGGTGGCGCTGCTGGGCCTGGCCCTCGGCACCCTGCTGCGGAGCACCGCCGCCGCCGTCTCGGCGCTCGTCGCGCTGGTGTTCCTGCTGCCCGGGCTGGGCGGGTTCCTCCTGCCCGCCAGCTGGCAGGAGGACGTGCTCGTCCACCTGCCCTCCAACGCCGCGAGCTCGTTCACCAGCGTCGCGCAGGTGCCGGGCGCGCTCAGCCCGACCGGCGGGGCGCTCGTCTTCGCCGCCTGGGTCGTGATCCCCCTGCTGCTCGCCGCCGTCGCCCTGCGACGGCGCGCGGTCTGAGCGACCCGTCCACCGCCGCGCCGACCCGGAAGGCAGCACGACCATGTCCCTCCAGACCCTGGCGCCTCCGACGCTCACGAGCACCCCCGGCCGCCCCTCCGCGCGCGCCGTCCGGGTCGCCCCGACCACCCCGCCCCTGCCTGCGCGGGCGGGGCGCTCCCGCCGCGCCCAGGGGCTGGTGCTCGCAGGGCTCGGCCTGGTCAGCGGCGTGCTGCTGGCCTGGCAGCTCGGCACGGTCGACCTCGCCGGCGCCCTCGCCGCCGCCTCCCCCGCCTGGCTCGCCGTCGCCGCCGTCGCCTCCGTGGTGCCGTTCGCCGGAGCGGCGCTCGCCCTGGCCGCGTTCACCCCCGGCCGGCTCCCGCTGGGCCGCGCGACCGGCGTCCAGGTCGCCTCGAGCTTCACGAGCGTCGTCCTGCCCCCGACGGTGGGCCAGCTCGCCGTCAACGCCCAGTTCCTGCGCCGCCTGGGTCACAGCGGCCCGGCGGCCACCGCGGCCGTGGCCCTCACCCAGCTCTCGGGCCTGGCCGTCACCCTGGTGCTCCTCGCCGCCGCCCTGGTCGCCACGAGCACCACCGTCGCGGTGCCGGCGACCGCGCTCGTCGTCGCCGCAGCCGTGCTCGGCGCGGTCCTGCTGCTCGCGCTCGTGCCGGGCGTCCGCCGTGCGGTCACCGCGGGGTGCACCGGCGCGCTGCGCGAGGTGCGGCCCCGCCTGAGCGAGCTGGCGACCCAGCCGGCCCGGATCGCCGCGGGCGTCGTGGGCAGCCTGCTCGTCACCGCCGGGTACGTCGCCACCCTCGACGCCTCGCTGCGCGCGGTCGGCGCCGCCCTGCCCCTGGCCCAGGTCGCCGTCGTGGTGCTGGCCGGCACCGCCCTGGGCTCGGCCGCGCCCACGCCCGGCGGCACGATCGCCGTCGAGGCCGCGCTGGCCGGCGGCCTGGTCGCCGCCGGCGTGCCGGCCGCCGCCGCCCTGCCCGCGGTGCTGCTGTACCGCGCGGCCACGCTGTGGCTGCGGGTGGCGCCGGGCTGGGCGGCGATGACCCTCCTGCGCCGGCGCGGCGTGCTGTGACCGCCGCCCGCGACCGCACCCGCCCGTCCCCACCCCGCACCGCCCACCCCCGTTCGAGGAGCACGCCGTGAACGACACCGACACCCCACCGACTCCCCCCGTCGAGGTCGCTCCGGACCCGGACGCCCGGGAGGTGCTCCGCGAGCTGGTGCGGTCAGCGGCCTGACCCCGGAGCGGGCGCCCGCCCCGGGGGCGTCACCCCATCCGGGTGGCGGAGATCCCGCCGTCGACGTCGAGGGTGACCCCGTGCACCATCGCGGCGTCGTCCGAGGCGAGGAACAGCACGCCCCGCGCGACCGCGTCGGGGGTCACGACCACGCCGGCGGGCGTCGAGGCGGTCATCGCGTCCAGCTGGGCGCGGACGGCCTCGTTGCCCGGGGTCAGGGTGACGCCCGGCGCCACGGTGTTGACGCGCACGCCCCGCGGCCCGTACTCCGCGGCCCAGGCGCGCGTCAGCTGCTCGTCGGCGGCCTTGGTGGCCGTGTACATCGCCGCGAAGGGGCTGCCCACGCGGGCCATCCACGAGCCGACGGTGACGATCGCCCCGCTGCCGCGCGCGGCCATGGCCGGGGCGATGGCCGCGACCAGCACGTGCGGGGCGCGGACGTTCACGGCGAGCATGGCGTCGAGGTCGGCGTCGGGCAGGTCCTCGGTGAGGGTGGCCGGGTAGATCCCGGCGTTGTTGACCAGCACGTCGACGCGCCCGCCCAGCGCGGCGGTGGCCTCGGCGGCGAAGGTGCGCAGCTGCTCGTAGGTGCCGGCCAGGTCGGCGGCGACGAAGACGGCGCGCCCGCCGGCCCCCTCGATCGCGGCGACGAGGTCCTCCCCGCGCCCGGCGTCGCGGCCGCTGACGACGACGTGGGCGCCCTCGGCGGCCAGGAGGGTGGCGGTGGCGGCGCCGATGCCGCTGGTGGAGCCGGTGACGATCGCGGTGCGGCCCGCGAGGCGGGAGCCGGTGGGAGCCGTGGTGGTGGTCATGGCGGGAACGCTGCCCGGCCGGGGCACGGCGGCGCCAGGACGGGGCCCGCCCGGGCACGGCAGGACCAGGCTCGTGCACCCCCGGCCCGCGCGTCAGGCCGTAGCGTGATCGCGTGCCCCACGACCGCGCTGCGCTCGGCGCCTTCCTGCGCTCGCGGCGCGACGGCCTGAGCCCCGCGAGCGCCGGCATCACGGCGTTCCCGGGGCTGCGCCGGGTGCCCGGCCTGCGCAAGGAGGAGCTCGCCGTGCTGGCCGGCCTCAGCCCCGACTACTACAGCCGCCTGGAGCAGGGCCGCCAGGCCAACGTCTCCGACGAGGTGCTCGACGCCCTCGCCCGCGCGCTGCGGCTGGACGACGTCGAGCGCGCGCACCTGCGCGACCTGGCCTCTCCCACCCCCCGCCGGCGCGCCGGCGCGCCCGAGCCCGCGCAGCGCCCCGACCCCGGCCTGGTGCGCGTGATGACCGCGCTCGACCACCTGCCGGTGCTGCTGCTCGGCCGTCGGGGCGAGGTGCTGGCCGCCAACGCCCTGCTGCCCGCGGTGCTCGGCCGCCGCCTGGAGCCGGGGACCTCCTTCGTCCGCTTCCTCGTCCAGGACCCGCTGGCCCGCGAGCGCATCGTCGACTGGGCCGGCTTCGCGTCCGCGTCGATCGCCGGCCTGCGCCGCGAGACCGGCCGCCACCCGCACGACCGCCGCCTGGCGGCGCTCGTGGCGGAGCTGCGGGCCACCGACGAGGACGTCGCCCGCTGGTGGGACGACCACGCCGTGCGCGACTACGCCTCGGTCGCCAAGCGCATCGACCACCCGACCGCCGGGCCGCTCTCGTTCGACATCGAGGTCGTCACGGCGCCCCACGAGCCCGACCAGACCCTCGTCGTCTACACCGCCCAGCCCGACTCCCGCACGGCCCGGCTGCTGCCCCTGCTCGCCAGCTGGGAGCTCGACCCCGCTCCCCCGCGCTGACCCCCCGCGCCGACCACCGACCGAACGGCACCCGGAGACCCATGGACCTCGCCCTGCACGTGGCCGACTTCACCGCCGCCCCCTCGCCGGACCGCATCGCGCCCACCCTGGCCGCCACCGCCCGGGCCGCCGACCAGGGCGGCTTCACGACCCTGACGCTGATGGACCACTGGTTCCAGATGGAGGCCGTGGCCCCGGCCTCCGACCCGATGCTCGACGGCTACACCAGCCTCGGGTACCTCGCCGCGGTGACCGAGCGGGTGCAGCTGGGGCTGCTGGTCACCGGGGTGACCTACCGCCACCCGGGACTGCTGGCCAAGACGCTGGCCACCCTCGACGTCCTCTCGGGCGGGCGCGCGCTGCTCGGCATCGGCGCGGCCTGGTACGGGCGCGAGCACGCCGGGCTGGGGGTGCCCTTCCCGCCGGTCGCCGAGCGCTTCGAGCGGCTGGAGGAGACCCTGCGGATCTGCCGGCAGATGTGGAGCGACGACGACGGCCCGTTCGCGGGCGAGCACTACGCCCTGGCCGAGACCCTGTGCGCGCCCCGGCCGCTGCAGCCGGGCGGGCCGCCGGTGGTGGTCGGCGGCATGGGCGAGCAGAAGACGCTGCGCCTGGTGGCCCGCTACGGCCACGCCTGCAACCTCTTCGCCGGCGACCTCGACGTGGTGGCTCACAAGCTCGAGGTGCTCGACCGGCACTGCGAGGCCGAGGGTCGCGACCCCGCGAGCGTGCGGAGGACCGTCATCGGCGGCCCGGACCCCCTCGCCGACACGCACGACTTCCTGCGCCTGGCGCAGGCCCACGCGGCGCTCGGCGTGACGACGACCTGGGTCGGCCCGCCGCTGGGCGAGCCCGACCCCGCGGGGTGGACGGCGCGGGTCGCCGAGCAGGTGCTGCCCCGGGTCGCCGACCTCTGACCCGGGGCTCGCGGGTCAGGCGGGCGGGACCTGCTGGGTCTCGGCGTGGCGGGCGAGCCCGTCAGCGCAGCGCTGCATGAACGGCGCGGTGAACCGTTGCAGCAGCCACCCTCCGCCCGGCACCGGTGACCGCCAGGTCCCGTGCCAGCGGATGCGCGTGCCGCCGCCCGGCCCGGGCTCGAGCTCGACCGCGGCGCGGTAGCCGCGCATGAGGCTCGTGCTGGTCGCGAGGCCGACGTACTCGTAGCGGCGGTCGGGCACGACGGCCACGACCTGCTCGCGGCTCACGGTGCGGCCGGTGCGGAAGACGCGGACCTCGCCGACCACCCCGGAGCCCGTGGCGCGCTCCACCTCGCAGGCGTCGATCGGCGACCACGCGGGCCAGCTCGCGCCGTCCAGGAGCAGGCCGTGCACCACGGGTGGAGGGGCGGCTGAACCGGCTGAGACGTCGTAGCGGGCCACGGCCGCCACCCTGGCCGGTCCGGCGCCCCCGTGTCGACCCCCGGTCGACCACGCCCTGCCGCAGCGGGGTCCCTCCGCGCTCAGCGGCGCCGGACGTCGTGGCGCGGTGCGTGCGGGGCGCGCCGCGGCGGGCGCAGCCCGCTGAGGAAGGCCAGGCGCACCACCCGGTAGCGGTGCGGCCGGTGCTCCTCGAGCAGCTCCAGCATCCGCGCGTCGTCGGCGCGCGGCTCGCGGGCCAGGACCCAGGCCACCAGCGAGGGGATGCCGTCGTCGCCGACGACCACGGTGTCGGCCGAGCCCCACGTGGTGGTGGCCAGGCAGCTGGCGGTCCACGGGCCGATCCCCCGCACCGAGCGGAGCGCGGGGGCGGCGACGTCGGCGTCGAGCTCGAGCAGCTGCTGCAGCCGCGGCGCCGCCCGCGCGGCGCTGAGCAGGGTGTCGGCGCGCTGGCGCTCGATGCCGAACCGGTGAAGGTCGTGGTACCCCAGCCGCGCCACGGCGGCCGGCGGGGGCGGGGCAGTCAGCCCGGGCGCGCCGGGCGCCGGGTCGCCGAGGGCGGCGACCAGCCGCTGCCACTGCGCCGCGGCGTCCTGGCGGCTGACCCGCTGCTGCACGACGTACCAGGCCAGGTCGTGCCACAGCGTCTCGGTGCGGGCGATGCGGTCGTGGCGGTGCCGCTTCCACAGCTGGCGCAGCGGCCCGGGGGCGGGGTCGAAGCCGCGGGGGTCGTCGCGGGCGCCGAGCAGGCCGGGGGCGCGCTCGGCCAGCCACCGCGCGCCGTCCCCGACGGTCTCGACGCTGGCCGTGCCCGGCTCCGCGCCCCAGGTCACCGTGATCGTCCCCGGGCCGTCGGGGGTGGCGGTCGCCCGCTCGAAGCGGCCCGGGCGCAGCCGCACGGTCGGGTCGCCCGGCAGCACCGCGAGCGCCCCGAGCGTGGAGAGCAGGTCGGTCTCGCCGACGGGCACCGCCAGCGACCGGGCGCCGGTCACCGCGGTCGCCGCCGTCCACGGGGGTCGGGCACGGGCCCAGCCTGGCGCACGGCGACCCACCGGTGCCGCCGTCCGGGTGGTCGAGCACACTCGCCCCGTGCCCCTCGACGACCGTGACGTCCACCGCACCCTCGTCGTCGTCGCCCACCCGGACGACGCCGACTTCGGCGCCGCCGGCACCGTCGCCGCCTGGACGGACGCCGGCGTGGCCGTGACGTACCTGCTGTGCACCCGCGGCGACCAGGGCGGCTTCGACGACACGCCCCGCGAGGCGATGCCCGCGCTGCGCGAGGCCGAGCAGCGCGCCGCCGCCGCCGCGGTCGGGGTGAGCGACGTCCGCTTCCTCGACGGCTACCGCGACGGGTACCTCGACCCCACGCACGACCTCCAGCGCGACATCAGCCGGGTGATCCGCCAGGTGCGGCCCCAGCGGGTGCTCACGCAGAGCCCGGACCGCTGGTACGACCGGATCCAGGCCAGCCACCCCGACCACCTGGCGGCCGGCGAGGCCACGGTCCGCGCCGTCTACCCGGCCAGCCGCAACGCGTTCGCCTACCCCGAGCTGCTGGCCGACGAGGGCCTCGAGCCCTGGACGGTGCCCGAGGTGTGGATCATGGCGTCGGAGCGGGCGGACCACCACGTGGAGATCACCGCCACCTTCGGCCGCAAGCTCGCCGCGCTGCGCGAGCACGCCAGCCAGACCGCGCACCTGGGCGAGGAGCTGGAGACCCGGCTGCGCGAGTGGAACGGCGGCCTCGCCGAGGCTGCCGGCTGGGAGCAGGGCCGGCTCGCGGAGGTCTTCCAGGTGGTCTCGACGGCGTGAGCGGGGTGGTCGTGCGGGCGGCCCGCGAGGACGAGCTGGACGCCGCCGGCGACTGCGTGCGCGCCGCCTACGCGGCCGAGGGCCTCGCCGACACCGGCTACCAGGCGGTGCTGGCCGACGCCCGGGCGCGCGCCGCTGCGCCGGGCGCCCAGGTGCTGGTGGCCGTCGGCGGTGGGCGGGTGCTGGGCACGGTGACCTTCGTGCTGCCCGGCTCACCGTGGGCCGACCTGGCGCAGCCCGGCGAGGCGGAGTTCCGGATGCTCGGGGTGTTCCCGGACGCGCGGGGGCGCGGCGTCGCGGCGGCGCTGGTGCGGGCCTGCGTGGAGCGGGCGGCCGGCGTCGGGGCCCGCAGGGTGGTGCTGTGCTCGCAGCCGGCCATGACCGCAGCGCACCGGCTCTACGCCCGCGCGGGGTTCGTGCGGGCGCCCGAGCTCGACTGGACCGCCCGACCGGCGGTGGAGCTGCTCGGCTTCGCGCTCGACCTGCCGGGCCGGTAGCAGGGCCCGCGCGCCGACCTGTCGCCCGCGGTCGCCCGCGGTAGCACACGGTGACGAGCGGTGGCAATGCCGCGGGGGCCACCAGGTCCCGTCCAGCGCGGGGGATCGCCGCGGACAGGGCGGCCGACCACGCTGGACGGGTCAGCGCGACCCGCCGCCGAAGGAGCTCCCGTGCCCGTCAGCCACGCCACGTCCCGTCCCGCGCAGCCCCGAGCGGCCGCCGCGGGCGGCGTCCGAGCGCGCCGGAGGTGGGTGCTGCCGGTCGCCGCCGTGGGGCTGACCGCCCTGGTCGGCGCCGGCGCCCTGCCCGCGGCCGCGGCCGCCCCCCGCCGCGGCCCCCCCCACCCCCCCCCCCCCCCCCGGCCCTCCCCCCCCGCCCCCGGGGGGCCCCCCCCCCCCCCGCCCGCCCCCCCCCCTCGCTGCGCGTCCGGGCCCCGCGCCCCGCACT
>CADCUY010000177.1 GCA_902806005.1 uncultured Quadrisphaera sp.
AGCTGGTGAGCGCCGGCCGCTCGCGCGGGGCGGCGGCGGCGTCCCAGGCCGGGTAGGCGGTGAGCACCGGCTGCTGGCGCGGTGCCGCGGCGGCGTCCCAGGCGGGGTAGTCCGTGAGGACCGTCCCTGCGGCGGCCGGCGTCGCGGTGCCCGTGGACGGGGCGGCGACCGCTCCCGCGGCGCTCAGGCCCACGGTGGTCAGCAGGACGGCGCTGCCGATCGCGGAGGTCCTCAGCAGACGGGGGAGCAGGCGCCGACGGCGCTGCGGACGGGCGAGCACGGAGGTCGCCATGGCGGCGGTCCCCTTTCGGACGGCGGTTCAGGGGCCCAGCGCCCCGCTCGTCCCCCCGGCTGGGGCGACAGCGCCATTCCTACTCGTGGTGGTGCGTCGGGAGCCTGGAGTGAAGAGAAGACACGCGTGTGTCGGATGTGGTCTGTGAGGTTGGCAGCCGCAGGCTCCGGGAGGCGCTGGACGGCTCGCGAGCAGGGTGCAGCGGCGCTGTGGGACCCGGGTCGCGGGACGCTTCGGGCCCGTGCGGGCGGGCGCCCGGGGGCGCGCTCAGAAGAGGCTGAGGAACCAGCGCGCGACGGCGACGACGATCGGCGAGGCGCTCGCGAGCAGCCCGAGCACGACCAGGACGGCGAGGAGCCGCGCCACGGGGGAGGGCCCGCCGGTGCCGGGCTGGCGCAGCGCTCGAAGGACCACGCGCCGCAGCGTGGCACACCACGGTGCGGGCTGCCCACCCCGCTCGGCGCGGGCTGCCGCGAGCGGCGGGTCAGCTGTCCTCGAGGCCCTTGGGAAGGTGGCCGGTGGAGGTGCGGTAGTACTTCGCGGCCTGCCGGGTGAGCACCATCGCCGAGAGGCCGCTGAGGGCTCCGGTGATGATCGCCCACGCGGTGGCCTCGGCCCAGGTGGTCGTGGGGCTCATCGGGTTCAGCGGCGGGTTCTTGCCCGTCGCCCTCCGCCAGATGGTGGTGGCCAGCTTGTTCGTCGCCGTGCGCCCGAAGATCTTCGAGCCGAAGCCCAGCACCTTCCACACCAGTCCACCCACGCCTGCTCCTCCACGGTGCTCCTGCCGCCGCGCAGTCCGCGACCCGGGCGCCACCGTCTCGCACGCGGGCCCGGGGCACCAGCCAGGGGCGCCCGACCGGGGCACCGGCGCTACGCTGGGTGGGAACGACAGGGGAGCGCCGGGTGGCGCTGAGAGTGCGGGAGACCGCAGACCCTCGAACCTGAACCGGCTAGCACCGGCGTAGGGAGTCGGGACACCTCGTCGTGCACGCCTCCGACGGGCGTGCGCGGCCCCCTCCTCGCGACCCCGCAGGAGGCACCCGTGACCACCACCGACCGCACGAGCTCCGGCACCACGGCCCGCAGCACCCGCTGGCGCCCCGTCGACATCGTCGTCGCGAGCGTCCTCGGCGTCGCCGGAGGTCTGCTGCTCGTCCTGTGGAACATCGCCTACACGCCCGTCGACACCGCCCTGTCCTTCTACCCACCCGCCTCCGCGCTGGTGGGAGGCGTGTGGCTCCTGCCCGGGGTCCTCGGCGGGCTGATCATCCGGCGTCCCGGCGCCGCGGTGTACGTCGAGCTCGTGGCCGCCGTGCTCAGCGCCCTGGTGGGCAACCAGTGGGGCTTCTCCACCGTCTACTACGGCCTGATCCAGGGGCTGGGCGCCGAGCTGGCGTTCACCGCGGTGCGCTACCGGAACTGGTCGCTGCCCGTGGTGCTGGCCTCCGGGGCTGCCGCCGGTGTGGTGGGGGGCCTGCTCAACCTGGTCCTGTACTACACGTCGTTCTCGACCAGCCACCAGCTGGTCTACATGGCCTTCATCGTGCTCTCCGGCGTCGTGGTGGCCGGTCTCGGCAGCTGGCTGCTGGCCGGGGCGCTGCGGCGCACCGGCGCCCTCGCCCCGCTCGCCTCCGGGCGTGGCGGGGAGCGCGTCTGACCCGCGCCGGTGGAGATCACCGCCCGCGGCTTCGGCTGGCGCTGGAACGGCCGCCGCGGCTGGGCCGTGCGCGACCTCGACCTCGCCGTCGGCGCCGGGGAGCGGGTGCTGCTGCTCGGGCCGAGCGGCGCGGGCAAGTCCACGCTGCTGGCCGCCGTCGCGGGCCTGCTCGACGGCTCCGAGCAGGGCACGGGCGAGCAGGAGGGCGAGCTCCTGGTCGA
>CADCUY010000178.1 GCA_902806005.1 uncultured Quadrisphaera sp.
AGGGGCCCGCGCCGGCCCGGGCCGCCGCCGAGCACCTCCGGGCGGAGGGGCTCGACCTGGTGCCCGGCGCCGGGGGCCTCGCGGCCGCCGTCCCCGGGGCCGTCGACGCGTGGCTGCTGCTGCTGCGCGAGCACGGCACGTGGGAGCTCGCCGACGTCCTGGCCCACGCCATCGCCTGCGCGCGCGACGGCCACCCGGCGGTCGCGCGGATCGGCGCCACGGTCACGGCCGTCGCCGACCTGTTCACCCGGCACTGGCCCTCGTCGGCGCGGCTGTGGATGCCGCACGGGCGGCCCCCGCGCGACGGCGAGGTGATCCGCAACCCCGCCCACGCGCGCACCCTCGAGCGGCTGGTCGACGCCGGGAGGGGCGCCCGCGACCGGGCGGGCCGGATCGACGCCGCCCGCGCGGCCTGGTCCTCGGAGGTCGCCCGGGAGGCCGTGGCCTTCCTGCGCACCCCGCACCGGCACTCGACCGGCACCGACCACGCCGCGGTCATCGAGGTCGAGGACGTCGCCGGATGGTCAGCGTCGTTCGAGCCCGCGGTGACCCGCGACTTCCGCGGCACGACGGTCGCCAAGGCCGGGCCGTGGTCGCAGGGGCCGGTGCTGCTGCAGGCCCTCGGCATCCTCGACGGCCTGCCCGACGAGGCGCTCGACCCGTCCACGGCGCTCGGCGCCCACTCCGTGCTCGAGGCGCTGAAGCTGGCGCTGGCCGACCGCGAGGCCCACTACGGCGACGGCACCGGGCCCGGGGTGCTCGACGAGCTGCTGTCGGAGCCCTACGCGGCCCGGCGCCGGGCGATGATCGGGCCGCGGGCGTCCACCGCGTTCCGCCCGGGCCGGGTGGGCGCCGGCGAGCCCTTCGTGCCGCCGCTGCGGACCGCGGCCGGCCCCGCGGCCAGCGGCGTCGGCGAGCCGACCGTGGCCGCGACCGGGGGGACCCGCGGCGACACCTGCCACCTCGACGTCGTCGACCGGTGGGGCACCGTCGTCGCGGCCACCCCCTCCGGCGGGTGGCTCCAGTCCTCGCCCGCCGTGCCCGAGCTGGGCTTCTGCCTCGGCACGCGGCTGCAGATGACGTGGCTGGACCCGGCGTCGCCGTCCGCCCTGGTGCCCGGCCGCCGGCCGCGGACGACCCTGAGCCCCACCCTGCTGCTGCGCGACGGCGTGCCGGTGGGCGCCCTGGGGACACCCGGCGGCGACCAGCAGGACCAGTGGCAGCTGCTGTACCTGCTGCGCACCCTGGTCGGCGGCCTCACCCCCCAGGAGGCGATCGACGCGCCGGCCCTCCACACCACCGCCGTGCCGAGCTCCTTCTGGCCGCGCACCTGGACCCCGGCCGGCGCCGTGGTCGAGGACCGGCTCGGCGAGGACGTGATCGCTGACCTGGAGGCGCGCGGGCACCGCGTCACCCGGGCCGACGGCTGGAGCCTGGGGCGGCTCTCGACCGTCGGCCGCGACCCGGCCACCGGGGTGCTGCACGCGGCCGCGGACTCCCGCGGGGCGCAGGGCTACGCCGCCGGCCGGTGAGGACCGGGGGCCGGTCAGGCCCGGTCGTGGAGGGTGACGGCGTAGCCGTCGGGGTCGCTGAAGGTGAAGGTGCGGCCGAACGGGCTGTCGAACGGGGCGACGGTGATCGGGACCTCCGCCTCGACGAGCCGGTCGTGCAGGGCCTGGGCGTCGTCGGTGTGCAGCCACAGCGCGACGCCGTGCCCGGGCCCGGGGGTCGCGGCGTCGAGGTCGACGCCCGGCAGCGGCTCGCGGACGGCGAACGCGGCGGGCGCGGTGGCGAAGACCACGGCGCCGGGCGGGCTGGCCGGCGCGCGGCGCAGCCCGAGGTGGGTCTCGTAGAAGGTGCTCGACCGGGTGAGGTCGCGCACCTGGAGGGCGATGAAGTCGGGTCCGGTCACGGTCATGGGGTGCCTCCGTCGGGGTGGTGTCAGGTTCCTGACACCCGAGTGTGTGTCAGGATGCTGACATGAGTCAAGAGCAGGTGGTCGAGGACCTGGACCGCTCGGTCGGGTACCTGCTGAAGCAGGCCGCCGTCGCGCTGCGCTCGGCGATGGACGCCGCGCTCCGCCCGCTCGGGCTGACCGTGTCGCAGTACTCCTGCCTGGAGCTGCTCGGCCAGCGGCCGGGCTCCTCGAACGCCGAGC
>CADCUY010000179.1 GCA_902806005.1 uncultured Quadrisphaera sp.
CCGACGGCGTCGCCGAGCAGAGCGCCGCCGCGCCGCTGGCCCCCCGGGCGGCGGCCCGGGCGCTGCTGCTCGGCCGGGCCTCGCTGGGCCGGGCCGCCCTCGACCCGCCCGCGGCGGGGGAGGACCCCGTCGCCCACGCGGTGCGCCTGGCCCGCGGCGCCGACGGGCTGGTGGTCGCCGTCCAGGGACCGCCGGGGGCGGGCAAGAGCTTCCTCGGCGCCGAGGTCGTCGACGCGCTGCTCGCCGGCGCCGGCCCCGGCGGGGTGCGGATCGGGGTGACCGCCAACAGCCACGCCGTCGTCCAGCACCTGCTGCGCAGCATCCACTCCCGCAGCCCGGCCGCCGTCGTCCGGCACAAGGGCGCGGGCGCCTCCACGGCCAAGGACCCCGACAGGTGGGAGCGGCTGTGCGAGCACCCGCCGTGCCCGGAGCCCGCGCTGGTCACCGGGCACGCCGCGGGCTGGGGCGCCGGGGAGGTGCTCGGCGGCACCGCCTGGGCCTTCGCCCCGGAGACCGCGCCGGCCCTGGACTGGCTGGTGGTCGACGAGGCCGGGCAGATGGCGCTCGCCGACGTCCTCGCCGCCGCCCGGCACGCCCGCAACGTGCTGCTGCTCGGCGACCCGCAGCAGCTGGCCAAGCCCTCCAAGGCCGCGCACCCGGCCGGGGTCGGCGTCAGCGCCCTGACCCACCTGATGCGGGGCGCCGCGACGATGCCCGCCGACCGCGGGATCTTCCTGCCCTCGACGCGGCGGATGCACGCCGACGTCGCCGCGTTCATCTCCGACATCGCCTACGACGGGCGCCTGGCGGCCCACCCGGTGTGCGCCGACCGCGCCGTCCTGCCCCTGCAGCCCGGGGCGGACGACCCGCTCTCGGGCACCGGGCTGCGGCACGTGCCGGTGGTGCACGAGGGCAACGCGCAGAGCAGCGACGAGGAGTGCGCGGTGGTGGTGGCGCTGGTGCGCCAGCTGCTGCGCCGGCGGTGGACGGCGGCCGGCGAGGTCGCCGACGTCACCGAGGCCGACGTGCTCGTCGTCAGCCCGTACACCGTGGCCGTGCGCCGCCTCGAGGCCGCGCTGGCCCGCGCCGGCCTGGGCGGGGTGCAGGTGGGCACCGTCGACCGGTTCCAGGGGCGCGAGGCGGTCGCCGTCGTCTACGCCACCGCCAGCTCGGACGCCGACTCCGCCCCGCGGGGGCTGGGGTTCCTCTACGACACCCACCGGCTCAACGTGGCCGTCTCGCGGGCGCGGTGCCTGGCGTTCTGGGTGGGCAGCCCGCAGCTGCTGCGCCCGCGGGTCGGCGCCGCGCACCAGGTGCCGCTGGTGGACGCGCACTGCCGCTTCGTCGAGCACGCGGTGGTGGTGCCCCCCGCGCTGCTGGACGGCGCCGCGACGCGCTGAGCGCGGGGTCGGGGGCGGGCCGCCGGGCTACCGTCGGACATGCGCACACGCCCCGCGGCCGCCCTGGTGCTGGCCGCCGTCCTGCTCGCCGGGTGCTCCTCCACCGAGCCCGCCCCCACCGCGACCGAGACGGTCACCGAGACGGCGCCGCCCTCGGGCGGGCAGCCCGAGCCGACGGCGGAGGGCGAGCTGCCCCAGGCGTGCCGCGACGCCCTCGACCTGGCCAGCGGGGTGATCAGCGTGTCCAACGGCCTGATCCAGCAGTTCGCCCGGGCCGTCAACGGCGACCAGGAGGCGATCGCGGCGCTCTCGGACCCGGCGGCGAGCCAGGCCACCGCCCAGCAGCTGAGCAACGACCAGGCGGCGTACACCGAGGCGGCCGCGGCCTGCGTGGGCGAGGAGCCCCCGGCGGGCTGACCGCGCCGGCGCGCCCGCGCGCCGTCCGCCCTCCGCCCCCTACCCTCCGCCCCCTGCCCGATGATCTTGGGGTTCGGGCCACCTGGAGCGCCTCGGCGTGGGTCGAACTCCACGATCATCGAGAGGGCCCGGGCCGCCGCCGTCGGGGTCGTCCGGTAGGACAGGACGGTGGACGACCTCTACCGCCTCGAGACCCGCCCCGTCGCCGACCCCCGGGCCGTCGTGCGGGGCCCCGGCTACCGGATCACCGTGCTGACCGACGGCCTGGTGCGCCTCGAGCACGCACCCGCGGGGGCCGGGGACGACTGGGCCGGCGAGGACCGCGCCTCCGCCCTGGCCCTGCACCGCGACCTGCCGGTGCCGCGGTTCGAGGTGGTCGAGACCGGCGCCCACGTGGAGGTGCTCACCGACCGGCTGCACCTGGTCTACGACCGCGGCCCGTTCACCACCTCCGGGCTCAGCGTGGCCGTGCGCGGCGGGGTCAGCGCCTGGCACAGCGTCTGGCGCTACGGCGAGACCGCCGCGGGCAACCTCGGCGGCACCGCCCGCACCCTCGACGAGGTGGACGGGCCGGTGCCCCTCGAGCCCGGCGTCGCCTCGCGCACCGGCTTCGCCGTCCTCGACGACTCCCGGTCCCCGCTGCTGACCGGCGACGGCTGGGTCGCCCCGCGCGACGGCAGCGCCGAGGACCTCTACGTCTTCGCCTACGGCCTCGACCACCGCGAGGCGGTGCGCGCCCTGTACGCGGTCTCCGGGCCCCAGCCGCTGCTGCCGCGGTGGGCGCTGGGCAACTGGTGGAGCCGGTACCACCCCTACACCGCCGACGAGTACGCCGAGCTGCTCGACCGGTTCGCCGCCGAGGGCCTGCCGTTCTCGGTGGCGGTGCTCGACATGGACTGGCACCTGGTCGACGTCGACCCCCGCTTCGGCAGCGGCTGGACCGGCTACACCTGGAACCGCGAGCTCTTCCCCGACCCGCCGGCCTTCCTGCGCGACCTGCACGCCCGCGGCCTGCGGGTGACCGTCAACGACCACCCGGCGGACGGCGTCCGCGCCTTCGAGGACGCCTACCCCGCCGTCGCGGAGGCGATGGGCGTCGACCCGGCGTCCGAGCACCCCGTGGCCTTCGACGTCACCGACCCCGCGTTCCTGCGCGCCTACTTCGACCTCGTGCACCGCCCGCTGGAGGACCAGGGCGTCGACTTCTGGTGGATCGACTGGCAGCAGGGCGAGCACAGCCGGGTCGCCGGCATCGACCCGCTGTGGATGCTCAACCACTTCACCTTCCTCGACAGCGCCCGCGACGGCCGCCGGCCGCTGACCTTCTCCCGCTACGCAGGCCCGGGCAGCCACCGCTACCCGGTGGGCTTCTCCGGCGACTCGGTGACCACCTGGGCCTCCCTGCACTTCCAGGCCGAGTTCACCGCCAGCGCCGCGAACATCGGCTACGGGTGGTGGAGCCACGACGTCGGCGGCCACCTCGGCGGGGTGCGCGACGACGACCTGGCCACCCGGTGGGTGCAGCAGGGCGTGCTCTCGCCGATCTGCCGGCTGCACTCGACGCTCAGCCCGTTCACCGGCAAGGAGCCGTGGCGGTTCGGGGTGGAGGCGCGCGCGGCGATGACCGAGGCGCTGCGCCTGCGCCACCGCCTGCTGCCCTACCTGCACACGATGAACCACCGCGCGGCGACGCAGGGCGTCCCCGTGGTCACCCCGATGCACCACGAGCACCCGCGGGCCGAGGAGGCCTACGAGGCCCGCACCCAGTACGCCTTCGGCAGCGAGCTGGTGGTCGCGCCGATCACCACCCCGCTCGACCCGGGCCTGCTCACGGGCTCGGTGACCGCGTGGCTGCCCGAGGGCACCTGGGTCGACGTGCTCTCCGGGCTGGTCTACGACGGCGGGCGCCGGATCGTGATGCACCGCGGCCTGGACGCGATGCCCGTGCTGGCCCGCGCCGGGGCGCTGGTGCCCCTGGACGCCGCGCCCGTGCCCGCCAACGACCCGGTGAACCCCGCCGCGCTGGAGGTGCTCGTGGTCGTGGGCGCCGACGGGTCCTTCGAGCTGGTCGAGGACGACGGCGCCGGGCGCGGCGACGACCCGGAGCGCCACGCCCGCACCCCGATCACCCTCGACCAGGCCGCCGGGGTCCTCCAGGTCGGGCCGCTGGCTGGGGCCGCCGCGTGCGTGCCGGAGCGCCGCGACTGGGAGCTGGTGCTCCTCGGCCACGAGGCCGGCGACGCGGTGCGCGTCGAGGTGGACGGCGAGCGGGTCGAGGCCGTCGTGGAGCGGGCGCCGCAGCGCACGTGCGTGCGCGTGGACGGCGTGCCGGTGGGCGCCACCCTGCGGGTGCACCTGGGCGCGGACCCGCAGCTGGCCGCCGACGACGTGGCCGGGCGGCTGTTCGCGCTGCTCCAGCGGGCGCAGGTCGCCTACGCCACCAAGGAGCGGGTGCACGCGGTGGCCACCTCGGAGGCGCCGCTGGCCACCCGGGTCACCCAGCTGCAGGCCCTCGACGTGGGCCGGCCCCTGGAGACGGCGGTGCTCGAGCTGCTGCTGGCCCGGGTCTGACCCGCCCTAGGATCGTCCCGTGCCCGAGCCGGAGCAGGGACCGTCCGCCGACGTCGACCTCGTGGCCGCCGAGCGCGAGGTGCTCACCTGGGACCTCTTCGGCCGTGCGGTCCGCGAGGCGTGCACCCAGGTGGTCGACGACGGGTACGCGCCCCAGATCGTGCTCGCCGTGGCCCGAGGCGGCCTGCTGCCGGCCGGGGCGGTGGCCTACGCGCTGGACGTGAAGAACGTGTTCACGATGAACGTCGAGTTCTACACCGGCGTCGACCAGCGGCTGCCGGTGCCGATCGTGCTGCCGCCGGTGCTCAGCGCGGTCGACCTGGCGGGCGCGCGGGTGCTCGTGGTCGACGACGTCGCCGACACCGGCGAGACGCTGCGCCTGGTGCTCGACTTCTGCGCCGGGCACGTGGCGGAGGTGCGCTCGCTGGTGCTCTACGCCAAGCCCCGCTCGGTGGTGGCGCCCGAGTACGTGTGGCGGCGCACCGACCGGTGGATCGACTTCCCGTGGTCGGCCGCCGGACCGGTGGCGCCCTCGGCGCAGCGCGGCGCAGCGTCAGCCCGCCGGTGACCGCGGCGGGCCGTGGTGGTGATCCCCCCGCGCGCCCATTACGGTCACCTGACGGTCGAGCACCCGCCCGCCCGTGCGTCGCAGTGAGGAGAGCCGGTCGATGAAGGTCCTGGTCCTGGGCGGTGACGGCTACCTCGGGTGGCCGACAGCCATGTACCTGTCCGCCCGCGGGCACGAGGTCGCCGTCCTCGACAACGGCGTGCGGCGCACCTACGACGCGGAGCTCGGCTCCGGCAGCCTCGTGCCGATCGCCTCGATGGCCGACCGCGTGAAGGCCTGGCACGAGGTCAGCGGCAAGCGGATCACGAACATCCACGGCGACCTGATGGACGCCGACGTCGTCTACGGCGCCGTGCGCGGGTTCGAGCCCGAGTCGATCGTGCACTTCGCGGAGCAGCGCGCCGCCCCGTACTCGATGATCGACCGCAAGCACGCCGTCTACACGCAGGTCAACAACGTCGTCGGCACCCTCAACGTCATGTACGCGATCGGCGAGATCGACCGCGACATCCACCTGGTCAAGCTCGGCACGATGGGGGAGTACGGCTACCCCAACATCGACGTCGAGGAGGGGTGGCTGGAGGTCACCCACAAGGGGCGCAGCGACCGGGTGCTCTTCCCGAAGAAGCCCGGGTCCTTCTACCACCTGTCCAAGGTGCACGACAGCCACAACCTCGAGTTCGCCTGCCGCGTGTGGGGCCTGCGCGTCACCGACCTGAACCAGGGCATCGTCTACGGGCAGCAGACCGAGGAGACCGCGCTCGACCCGCGCCTGGCCACCCGGCTCGACTACGACGCCGTCTTCGGCACCGTGCTCAACCGCTTCGCCATCCAGGCGGTGCTCGGGCTGCCGCTGTCGGTCTACGGGGCCGGCGGGCAGATCCGGCCGATCATCGACATCCGCGACACCGTCGACTGCATCCGGCTGGCCTGCGAGAACCCCGCCGACGCCGGCGAGTTCCGCGTGTTCAACCAGGCCACGGAGGCGTTCCCGCTGCGCGAGATGGCCAAGCTCGTCGCCGACACCCACCCGGGCGGGGCGCAGATCGAGCACGTGGAGAACCCGCGGGTGGAGCTCGAGGAGCACGAGTACTCCTTCGCCCACACCGCGCTGGAGAGCCTCGGCCTCGTGCCGCACCTGCTGTCCGACACGCTGCTGACCTCGATGTTCTCGATCATCGAGCAGCACAAGGACCGGGTCGACCTCGACGCCCTGAAGCCGACGGTGGACTGGCGCCGGGCCAGCAACGACTCCAGCGCGAAGGCCGGCACCACGGCGTGAGCGCAGGCGACGGCCTGCACGTCCTCGTCACCGGCGCCAGCGGGTTCATCGGCCGGCACGTCGTCGCGCAGCTGCAGCGCGAGGGCCACCGGGTCAGCGCCGTCGACCGTGTGGCGCACCCCGACCCGGAGGTCCCCACCGTGGTCGGCGACCTGCTGGACGCCGAGGTGCGCGAGCGCGCCGTCGTGCCCGGCGTCGACGCCGTGGTGCACCTGGCGGCGATCACCTCGGTGCTCGGCTCGATCGAGCAGCCGGCGCTGGTGCACGCCACCAACGTCGAGACCACGGCGGGCCTGCTCGAGCTGGCGCGCCAGCACGGCGTCGGGGCGTTCGTGCTGGCCTCGACCAACGCGGTGGTCGGCGACGTCGGCACGGGCACCATCACCGAGGCCCTGCCGCTGGCGCCGCTGACCCCGTACGGGGCCACGAAGGCAGCGGCCGAGATGCTGCTGCACGGCTACGCCGGCTCCTTCGGGCTGCGCGCGCCGATGCTGCGGCTGACCAACGTCTACGGGCCCGGCATGGGGCACAAGGACAGCTTCGTGCCGCGGCTGCTGCGCGCGGCGGCCACCGGCGGCGGGGTGCAGGTCTTCGGCGACGGCGAGCAGCGCCGCGACCTGGTGCACGTGGCCGACGTCGCCCGGGCGATGGCGATGGCCGTGGCCGGGTGGCCGACCGGCCCGGTGATCATCGGCGGGGCGCGCTCGTACACGGTGAACGAGATCGTCGCCGTGGCGCGCGAGGTGACCGGCGCGCCGATCCCCGCGGAGCGGGTGCCGGCGCGGGCGGGGGAGATGCCCGCGGTCGTCGTCGACGTCGGCCGGGCCCGAGGCCTCGGCTTCGAGGCGGGCACCACCCTGGTCGAGGGCGTGCGCAGCGCCTGGGCCGACTTCGACCCCGCGGCGGTGGGCTCGGCGCAGGAGCGGGCCGGTGCCCGGCCCTAGCGGCGCCGCGCCCGAGGTCGACCCCTCGCCGAGCCCCGAGGACCGGGCTACCGAGGACCGGGCTCCCGAGGACCGAGCCGACGACGACCGGAGCACCCCGGCGGCCGGGTCGGCCAGCGGTCCCGGCGTCGTCGTCCTCGCCTCCGGGCCGACCGGGACCCGCGGGTGGCTCGGGCGCCACGCGGTGGTCCTCGCTGCGGCGCTGCTCGCCGTCGTCCTCACCGCGCTCGGCGACCGGCCCGCCGAGGGCCCGCCCCCGCTCGCCCTGCTGCCGCTGGCCCTGGCCGGCGGGGCCGCCGCGTACCTGGTGCTCCTGCGCTGGGGGGTGTGGCGCTGGCTGGCCGCCCTGGCCGCGCTG
>CADCUY010000180.1 GCA_902806005.1 uncultured Quadrisphaera sp.
CCGCCGGCCGCGCGCCGGCTCCCGCCGCCGGCGCGAGCCCGCAGGTGGCCGCCAAGCGCGGCACCACCGAGAAGATGAGCCGCCTGCGCAAGGTGATCGCCGAGCGGATGGTCGAGTCGCTCCAGGTCAGCGCCCAGCTGACCACGGTGGTCGAGGTCGACGTCACGCGGATCGCCCGGCTGCGGGCCCGCGCCAAGGACGACTTCAAGGCCCGCGAGGGCGCCAGCCTCTCGTTCCTGCCCTTCTTCGCCCTCGCCTCGATCGAGGCGCTCAAGGCGTTCCCGCAGGTGAACGCCAGCCTCGAGGACGACACGATCGTCTACCACTCCCAGGAGAACCTGGGCGTCGCGGTCGACACCGAGCGCGGGCTGCTGGTCCCCGTGATCAAGGACGCCGGCGACCTGAACATCGCCGGCATCGCGCGCCGCATCGCCGACCTCGCCGCGCGCACCCGCGCCAACAAGGTGACGCCCGACGAGCTGGGCGGGGGCACCTTCACCCTCACCAACACCGGCAGCCGCGGGGCCCTGTTCGACACCCCGATCATCAACCAGCCGCAGGTCGCGATCCTCGGCACCGGCGCGGTGGTCAAGCGCCCGGTCGTCGTCAAGGACGCGGACGGCGCCGAGAGCATCGGCATCCGCTCGATGGTCTACCTCGCGCTGTCCTACGACCACCGCCTGGTGGACGGCGCGGACGCCGCCCGCTTCCTGACGATGGTCAAGGAGCGCCTCGAGGAGGGCGCCTTCGAGGGCGACCTGGGCCTCTGAGGTGCGCGTCGTCGTCAGCGGTGCCTCGGGGCTGATCGGCACCCCGCTCGTCCAGCGGCTGCGAGCGGGCGGGCACGAGGTGGTGCGCCTGGTCCGCGGCACCCCCACCTCGCCGGGCGAGGTGCGGTGGGACCCGGCCTCCGGCGCGCTCGACGAACGCGCCCTGGAGGCGCTGGCCGCCGACGGGGGCGTCGACGCGGCGGTCAACCTCTCGGGGGCGGGCGTGGGCGACAAGCGGTGGACCCCGGCGTACCGGGAGGTGGTGCTCGAGTCGCGCACCTCCGCCACCCACGCGCTCGCCACCGGGCTGGCCCAGCTGCCCCGGCGCCCCGAGGTGCTGCTCCAGGCCAGCGCGACGGGCTACTACGGCGACCGGGGCGACGAGGTGCTCGACGAGGGCTCGCCGCCCGGCGACGAGTTCCTGGCCGAGGTGTGCGTGGCCTGGGAGGGCGCCGCCGACCCGGCGCGCGAGGCGGGGGTGCGGGTGGCGTCGCTGCGCACGGGGCTGGTGATGGCCGCCAGGGGCGGGGCCTTCGGGGCGCTGCTGCCGCTGATCCGGCTCGGCGTCGGCGGCCCGCTCGGCAACGGGGCGATGTGGTGGTCGTGGATCACCCTCGAGGACGAGCTGCGCGCCATCGAGTGGCTGCTGACCGCCGACGTCAGCGGCCCGGTGAACCTCGTGGCGCCGGAGCCGGGGCGCAACGGCGACCTCGTGCGCGCGGTGGCCGGGGCCCTGGGCCGGCGCGCGTTCCTGCCGGCCCCCGCCGCGGCCCTGCGGGCGACGGTCGGCGACTTCGCCGAGGAGATCCTCGCCAGCCGCCGCGTCAGCCCGAGCGTGCTGCTCAGCGCCGGCTTCGACTTCACCGCTCCGGACGTGGCGACCGGGGCGCGCTGGCTCGCCGAGGCCGTCCGGGCCTGACCGGGCGCGGGCTCAGGCGGTGCCCGCGACGAGCCACCGGCCGTCGTGCTCCTCGAGGAGCAGCAGGGTGGTCACCGGCCCCGCCGCGGGCACGGGCACCACGGCGCCGTCGGGCAGCACCCGCTCGTGGGCCGACGTGGTGACCACGGCGCGGACCGGGGTCGTCCCGTCCGGGGCCCCGGCGGTGCCGGGGGCCAGGGCCTCGGCCCAGCTCACCTCGTAGCGCAGCCCGCGCACCGCCACGCCCTCCTCGCGCAGGGCCGCGATCGCGGCGGCGTCGACCTGCGCCGCCACCGAGCCCGGCGCGTCGACCTCCGCCAGCAGCGACGCGTCACCGCGCACGTACGCCTGCGCGCGCTTCTCGGCCAGCGCCGCCACGGCGTCCTCCGCCGACGGGGCCGGGGCTTCGCCGGCCGCCGCCGGCCGCGGGGGCTCGACGATCCAGGCGGACGCCACCCAGGCCCCCA
>CADCUY010000181.1 GCA_902806005.1 uncultured Quadrisphaera sp.
GGGGGGGACGTGCTCGGGCACTGCACGGGCCGCCTGGTGCGCCCGCGCGAGCAGGCCCGGCCCGGTGGGCGCGGCCGCCAGCAGCAGCCCCGGCCGGAGGCGCCCTTCGACGCGGAGGAGGTGTTCGCCGCGTGCGCCGCCCACGGGGTGGCCGTGGAGGTGAACAGCCGGCCCGAGCGGCTCGACCCCCCGCGCAGGCTCCTGCGCCGGGCCGTCGAGGCCGGGTGCCTGCTGAGCATCGACTCCGACGCCCACGCGCCCGGGCAGCTGGCGTTCCTCGAGCACGGCGCGGCCCGGGCGGCGGAGTGCGGGGCCGACCCCGACCGGATCGTCACGACCTGGCCCGTGGAGCGGCTGCTGGCCTGGACCGCCGACCACAGCCGCGAGGCCTGAGCCCGTCCGGCGTCCGCGCCCGTCCCGTCCCGTCCCGTCCCGTCCCGTCCCGTCCCGCACTTGTGGCCACGATCGCGCTTCCGAGACCTGCTGCGCCGCACTTGTGGCCACGAGTGCGACGCAGGGCGGTAGGGCCTACGCCGAGTGCTCGCGCCGCACCCGGGCCACGGGCGCGCGGCCCGCGGCCTCGCGGCCGGGCCGCCAGAACGCCCCGAACCCCGTGGCCCGGGCCCGCTCGAACCAGGCCGAGACCACCTCGTCCAGCTGCTGCTCGGCGGTCGGGCGCCCGAACCACCAGCCCTGCCCGTGGTCGCACCCCATCGCGGCGAGCAGCTCCGCCTGCGCCTGGGTCTCCACGCCCTCGGCGATGCACACCAGGTGGTGGGCGTGCGCCAGGTCCACGATCGCGCGGACCACGGCCTCCGCCGCGGCGTCCTGCCCCAGCCGGGAGACGAACGAGCGGTCCACCTTGAGGAACCCGAGGTCCAGACCCGCCAGGTAGCTCAGCGCCGACCACCCGGTGCCGAAGTCGTCCACCCCGACGGCGACCCCCAGGTCCTCCAGCGCACCGAGCGTGGCTCGCACGTGGTCGTCGCGCTCGAGGAGGGAGTGCTCGGTGATCTCCACCAGCAGCCGCCGGCCGGCGGCTCCCGCCCCGCACAGCGCCTCGGAGACCACCGCGGCGAGGTCGGGCCGCGCCAGGCTGCGCGGCGACATGTTGACCGCCACCGTCGGCAGCGCCGTGCACACCCGCTCGCGGTCGCCGTCGCTGCCGGCGCCCCCGGCCCCGCCCAGCCCCGGGCCGCGCCCCAGCTGCCACCGCGAGGCGAAGGCGGTGGCGTGGTGCAGCACCCACTCGTCCATCTCGACGACGAGGCCGGTCTCCTCGGCCACGTCCATGAACAGCGCCGGCGACAGCGGCCCGAGCTGCGGGTCGACCACCCGGCACAGGGCCTCGACCCCGCGCACCTCGCCGGAGGCCAGGTCGACCACCGGCTGGTACAGCACCTGCAGCCGCTCGGCGGCCAGCGCGGAGCGGAGCATCGCCTCGGTGCGCACCCTGGCCTGCGCCTGCTCGTGCAGCTCGGGCCGGAACACCAGGTAGCCACCGCGCCCGTCGCCGCCGCGGGCCTGCGCCCGGTGCAGCGCCAGCTCGGCGCGGTGGCACAGCGCGTCGACGTCGACCGCCTCGCTCACCCCGTCGGCGAGGGCCACGCCCACGGTGGCGGTCATGGCCAGCCCCTCCAGCGCCCCGGGCAGGGTCAGGGGCTCGGCGATCGCGGCCAGCACGTCCTGGGCGACGTCGCAGGCGAGCCCCACGGTGGGCAGGTCGGCGAGCAGCACCGCGAACTGGTCGCCGCCCAGGCGCACGACGGTGGAGCCCACCGGCACCGCCTCGCGCAGCCGCGTGGCCACCACGGCCAGCGCCATGTCGCCGCACTTGCGGCCCCAGGTGTCGTTGACCCGCCCGAAGCGGTCGACGTCGACGATGAGCAGCGCCGCGCACCGGTCGGGGCGGGCGGCGGTCACCGCGGTGGCGGCCCGCACCTCGAGCGCGCTGCGGCCCAGCAGCCCGGTCAGCGGGTCGCGGTGCTCCAGCTGGCCCAGGCCCGTGATGTCGACCAGGGCCCCGAACATCCGCACCGCGCCGCCCGAGGGGTCGGTCGCGACCTCGGTCCACGCGTGCACCTGGCGCTCGACGCCGTCCAGGCCGACCAGCCGGTACTGCTCCTGGTAGCCGCGGCAGGTCTCCCGGGCGAGCAGCCAGCTGGCGCGCACCCGGGGCCGGTCGTGCTCGTGCACCAGCGACGTCCACCACGCCACCGTGGGTGTGACGGAGCCGGGCGCCGTGCCGACGAGGCGGTAGGTCGGCTCGGCCCACGACAGCTCGCCGGTGACCAGGTCGAGGTCCCATCCCGCAGCCGTGCTCAGCCCGGCGAACGGAGCGTCACGCTGGTCGGGCAGGCGCACCCCACCGACCGGGGCGTGGCGCTCGCTGGACCGGCGGTCCGAGCGGTGGCGGTCAGCGCTCGGCCAGCCGTGCAGCAGCTCGGCACGACGGCTGCCGTCGGAGGGGGAGGTGGAGGACACGAGCTCAGAATGTCACTGGCTGTAGCCCTGAACCAGCCACTCGCCGCAGGAAACGCCGCCAGGACAACAGTCTGTGATGCCGTGAGGCGCAGCGACCGCCCCTGTCATCACGATGAGTGATGGACCTCGGTCGCCGGGTGACCCACGGCGTCCAGCCTCACGCACTCCGGTGGCGCACCGCAGGACCCGACGACCCCGGTGTCGGAGTCTGGAGGCACGGGGCCACCCCGCCGTGCCCGATCGATCACTCGGCGTAGCCGTTCGGGTTGGCGGACTGCCACCGCCACGCGTCCTCGCACATCTGCGCCAGGGTGCGCTCCGCCGTCCACCCGAGCTCCGAGGCCGCGAGGGCGGGGTCGGCGTAGGAGGCGGCGACGTCGCCCGGACGCCGGTCGCGCACCTCGTAGGGCACCTCGTGGCCGCAGGCCGCCGAGAAGGCGGCCACCACCTCGAGCACCGAGGAGCCCCGGCCGGTGCCGAGGTTCCAGGCGTGCGCCCCGGCCGTGGTGGTCAGGCGCTCGAGGGCCGCGAGGTGGCCCTCGGCCAGGTCGACGACGTGGATGTAGTCGCGCACGCCCGTGCCGTCGACGGTGTCGTAGTCGCCGCCGTGCACCACCAGGCGCTCGTGCCGGCCGACGGCCACCTGCGCGATGAACGGCACGAGGTTGTTCGGGGTGCCCGTGGGGTCCTCGCCGATCCGCCCCGAGGGGTGGGCGCCGACGGGGTTGAAGTAGCGCAGCAGGCCCACCGCCCACCGCTCGTCGGCGGCCGCGACGTCGCGCAGCACCTGCTCGACCATGAACTTGCTCCACCCGTACGGGTTGGTCGCGCCGAGCGGGGCGTCCTCGCGGATCGGCACCTGCGTGACCCGCCCGTAGACGGTGGCCGAGCTGCTGAACGCCATCGTGCGGCAGCCGGCGGCGTCCATCGCGCGGACCAGGTTCAGGGTGCCGCCGACGTTGGTGCGGTAGTACCGCTCGGGCTCGGCCACCGACTCGCCCACGGCCTTGAGGCCGGCGAAGTGGACGACGGCGTCGGGCCGGGCGTCGACCACGGCGTCGGTGAGGCCCTGCTCGTCGAGCAGGTCGACCACGCGCAGGTCGACCTCGCGCCCGGCGAGGTCGCCGACCCGGCGCAGCGACTCGGGGCTGGCGTTGGCCAGGCTGTCGAGCGCCACGACGTCGTGGCCCGCTTCGAGCAGGGTGAGGACGGTGTGGCTGCCGATGTACCCGGCGCCGCCGGTGACGAGGACTCGCACGCTGCGAGGCTAGCGGCCCTCAGCCGCCGAGGCGCTCGACGGCGAGCACCCGCACCACCGCGGCGCCCTCGTCGTCGCTGGCGTCGAGGTCGACCTCGGCGGTGATCCCCCAGTCGCGGTCGCCCGCCGGGTCGTCGAGCACCTGGCGCACGTGCCAGCGCCGCGGCTCGTGCTGCACCTCGACCTGCAGCATCGCCGGCGCCCGCGCCCCGGCCCCCGTGCCGACGTCCTCGTGCTCGGCGTAGTACTCGGCCCCTGCCGCGGCCCACCGGTCGTAGCCCCACCCGGAGAGCTCGCCGTCCAGCTCCCCCAGGTCCCACCACCGGCGCCGGGCGAACAGGTCGACGCGGCGGAACAGCGCGTTGCGCACCGCCACGGTGAACGCCCGGGTGTTGGCGCTGATCCCCCGCACCACCGGCGGCGGGGGCGCTCCCCCGGCCGCGGCCGCGGCGATCGCCGCGGGGTCGGTCAGCGCCTCCCACTCGTCGAGCAGCGAGGAGTCGGTCTGGCGCACCACCTCGCCGAGCCACTCGATGACGTCGCCGAGCTCGTCGGTGCGCAGCTGCTCGGGCACCGTGCGCCGCAGCGCCCGGTAGGCGTCGGAGAGGTAGCGCAGCACCAGCCCCTCCGAGCGCGCCAGGGAGTACCGGCGCACCAGGTCGCCGAAGGTCATCGCCTCCTCGAGCATCGTGCGCACGACGGACTTCGGCGAGAGCGCGTCCTCGGGCAGCCACGGCGCGCTCACCCGGTACTGCTCGAACGCCGCCTCCAGCAGCTCGGCCAGGGGCTTCGGCCAGGTGACCTCCTCGAGCAGCTCCATCCGCTCCTCGTACTCGATGCCCTCGGCCTTCATCTGCGCCACCGCCTCGCCGCGGGCCGCGTGCTGCTGGGCCAGCAGGATCGCCCGCGGGTCGTCCAGGGTGGCCTCGACGACCGAGACGACGTCGAGCGCCGGGGTGGGCGACTCGGGGTCGAGCACGTCGAGGGCGGCGATGACGAACGTCGACAGCGGCTGGTTGAGCGCGAAGTCGGCCTGCAGGTCGACCGTCAGCCGCAGCATCCGGCCCGTCTCGTCCGGGGCCTCCAGGCGCTCGACCACCCCGGCGGTCAGCAGGTCGCGGGTGATCGCCACCGCGCGCTTGACCAGCCGCACCTGGGAGGCGCGGTCCTCGTGGCTCTCGCGCAGCAGGTGGCGCATGGCGGACGCCGCGTTGCCGGGCCGGGCGATGACGTTGAGCACCACCGCGTGGGTCACCCGCATCCGCGAGACCAGCGGCTCGGGCGGCGCCGCGACCAGCCGGGCGAACGTCGGCTCCCCCCAGCTGACCTCCCCCTCCGGGGCCTTCTTGCGCTGCACCTTGCGGCGCTTCTTGGGGTCGTCGCCGGCCTTGGCCAGCGCCCGGTGGTTCTCGACGTCGTGCTCGGGGGCCTGGACGACGACCGTCCCGGCGGTGTCGTAGCCGGCGCGGCCCGCGCGCCCGGCCACCTGGTGGAACTCGCGCGCCGAGAGCAGGCGGGTGCGGTGCCCGTCGTACTTGGTCAGCGAGGTGATCAGCACCGTGCGGATCGGCACGTTGATGCCGACCCCGAGGGTGTCGGTGCCGCAGATCACCGGCAGCAGGCCCTGCTGGGCGAGGGTCTCCACCAGCCGCCGGTACTTGGGCAGCATCCCCGCGTGGTGCACCCCCACCCCGTGGCGCACGAGCTTGGAGAGCACGGCGCCGAACCCCGCGGCGAAGCGGAAGCCGCCGATCTCGGCGGCGATCCGGTCGCGGAGCTCACGGCTCGCCACCGTCACGGACAGCAGCGACTGGGCACGCTCCAGGGCCCCCGCCTGCGTGGGGTGCACGACGTAGACCGGCGCCTCCTTCGACTCGAGCAGCTCGTCGACGGTCTCGTGCACCGGAGTCAGGGAGTACCGGTGGTGCAGCGGGACGGGTCGCTCCGCGTGCGCGACGGTCGCCGTGGGGCGACCGGTGCGGCGGGTGAGGTCGGCCTCGAAGCGGGTGACGTCGCCGAGGGTGGCCGACATGAGCAGGAACTGCGCCTGCGGCAGCTCCAGCAGCGGCACCTGCCAGGCCCAGCCGCGGTCGCGGTCGGCGTAGTAGTGGAACTCGTCCATCACGACCAGGCCGACGTCGGCGGCGGCGCCCTCGCGGAGCGCCTGGTTGGCGAGGACCTCCGCGGTGCAGACGACCACCGGCGCGCTGGCGTTGACCGCGCCGTCGCCGGTGACCATGCCCACCCGGTCGGGGCCGAGCACGTCGACCAGGGCGAAGAACTTCTCCGAGACCAGGGCCTTGATCGGCGCGGTGTAGACGCTGCGGCGGCCCTGGGCCAGGGCCGCGGCCTGCGCGCCGAGCGCGACCAGGCTCTTGCCCGAGCCCGTGGGCGTGGCCAGGACGACGTTGGCCCCGGTGACCAGCTCGATCAGCGCCTCGGACTGCGCCGGGTAGAGCGGGAGGTCGCGGTCGGCCGCCCACGCGGCGAAGGCGTCGTACAGCCCGTCGGGGTCGGCGGCGGCGCCGGCGGGGAGGCGGTCGAGCAGCGGCGGCGTCGTCATGAGACCGCCCATGGTGCCCGGTGCCGACGGGCGGAGCGCCGCCGCCCGCGGGGCTCAGGTGTTCTTGGCGACCATGTCGGGGTCGGCGTCGGGCTCGTCGTGGTCGTCCGGGTCGTCCTGCACCGACGTGGCCTCGCGGACGCCGTCGACGCTCGGGCCGGTGTCGGGCTGCGCACCCGGCTCGCCCAGCATCTGCGGGTCGCCGTCGGGGTCGAGGATGTCGCTCGGCTCGCTGGTCATGCCGCGACCGTGCCACGGCCACGGGCACCCGGCACCTCGGGGAGCGAGGGGCGCTGGGCCCGCTCAGCCACCCGGTGCCAGGTCGACGACCACGGCGGCGTGGTCGGAGGGCCACACGCCGTCCACCGCCTCGTCGCCGGTCACGCGCACCTCGCAGACGCGGCCGCGCCCCCGGCCCGTGGGGTGGCCCTGCCAGCCGACGAGCACGTGGTCGATCCGGGCGCCGGGCGAGCCGGTGGCCGCGACGTGCGGGTTGCGCGGGCTCCAGGTGTGGCCCGGGTCGCGGGGGTCGGCGTGCGACCAGGCGTCGACCAGCACGAGCCCCGGCACGGCGGGCGCCGTCTTCCACCCGCCCAGCAGGCGCATCTCGTCGGAGTCGGCCTCGGCGTTGAGGTCGCCCGTGACCACGGGCGGGTGCTCCTCGCCCAGCGCGTGCTCGGCCACCAGGCCGGCCAGCGACCGCACCTGCTCGCAGCGCACCGCGGACAGGTGCGGCGCGGAGGTCAGGTGCGTGGTGACCACCGGCACCGGCCCGGCGGGGTGATCGACCACCGCCAGCAGCGCCACGCGGCCGCGGCCCGCGCCGTCGACGTCCGGCAGGTCGTGGACGAGCGTCCGCGAGATCGGCCAGCGGCTCAGCACCGCGTTGCCGACCCCCACGTCCGGCTCGCCGGTGCGGCGCTGGAACGAGCCCGGCTCCGGGGAGGCGCCGTGCACGTGGTGCAGGCCCAGCGCGGCGGCGATCTCGGCGGACGAGCCCTCGGCGGGCTCGTCCCACACCTCCTGCAGGCAGACCACGTCGGGCCGCTCCCGGCGGAGCACCTCGAGGATCGCCGGGCGGCGGGCCCGCCAGTCGCCGAACCGCCACCACAGGTTCCACGTCATCACCCGCACGCGGGGAGGGTAGATGACCTTGGTCGCGGCCCCGTGCGGGGCCGCGACGAGCGCTAGCTGCGCTGGCCCGGGCTCTCCGGC
>CADCUY010000182.1 GCA_902806005.1 uncultured Quadrisphaera sp.
GCCTCGACCACCCCCTCGACGACGGTGACGCCGCGGGCGTCGAGCTCCTCGCGCTCGTCGGCGGTGAGCTCCGGGGCGGTGTGGTGCAGCAGCGTCACGCGGTCGGTGAGCTGGCGCCACAGCCGCGCCCCGTGCAGCGCGAACGCGCTGGTGGCGAGGATGCCGACCTCCTGGTCGCGCACCTCGTAGCCGTGGCAGTACGGGCAGTGCAGGACGTCGCGGCCCCAGCGCTCGCGCACCCCCGCGACGTCGGGCAGCTCGTCGGTGAGCCCCGTGGCCACCAGCAGCCGCCGGGCGCCGACCGCGGTGCCGTCCTCGAGCTCCACGGTGAAGCCGCCGTCGTCGGTGCGGGCCGCCGACCGCGCCCGGCCGGTGCGCACCTCGGCGCCGTAGCCGAGCACCTCGGCGCGCCCCAGCGCCAGCAGCTCGCCCGGCGCGACGCCGTCGCGGCTGAGGTAGTTGTGGGCGTGGGGCGAGCTCGCGTTGCGCGGCTGCCCGGCGTCGACCACCAGCACCGAGCGCTTCGAGCGCGCCAGCGCCAGCGCCCCGCTCAAGCCGGCGGCACCGCCGCCGACCACCACCACGTCGTACTGCCCGCTCGTGCGCGCGTCCTGCGTCGTCATCTCGACCACCTCCGCGATCACGGTCGCACCGGGGGAGCGGTCTTGACAAGCGTTGTTGCTGCTCTGGCAACATGGGGGCGTGGCCGAGAGCGTGGACGACGTCCTGACCGCCGTGGGCGCCCGGCTGCGGGCCCTGCGCCTGCGCCGCCAGGTGACCCTGGCGCAGCTGTCGGAGACCACGGGCATCTCGGTGAGCACGCTCTCCCGGCTGGAGTCCGGCCACCGGCGGGCCAGCCTGGAGCTGCTGCTGCCCCTGGCGCGGGCGCACCGGGTGCCGCTGGACGACCTCGTCGGCGCGCCGCCCACCGGCGACCCGCGGGTGCACCTGAAGCCGACCGTCTTCCACGGGATGACCGTGGTGCCGCTGAGCCAGCAGCCGGGGCCGATGCAGGCGTACAAGACGGTGCTCGCGCCCCGCGACCCCGCGCCGGAGCCCGACCCGCGCACGCACGAGGGCTACGACTGGCTCTACGTGCTCAGCGGCCGCCTGCGCCTGGTGCTGGGCGAGCACGACCTCGTGCTCGGCCCCGGGGAGGCCGCGGAGTTCGACACCCGCACCCCGCACTGGTTCGCCGCCGCGGGCCCCGGGCCGGTCGAGTTCCTCAGCCTGACCAACAAGCAGGGCGAGCGGATCCACCTGCGCGCCCGCCCGGGCGAGCGCACCGCCTGACGGCGTGCACGGATCGGGCTCAGGCGAAGAGCTCCTGCGCCCACCAGCCGCCCTCGCGCACCCCGGGCGGCACCGCCCACACCCCCGAGCCGGTGTGCCGCAGGTACTCGCCCAGCACGTCGTCGCGGGCCAGCGCCGCCTGCACCGAGACGAAGGTGGCGGGGTCGCGCTGGTAGGAGAGGAAGAACAGGCCGGCGTCGAGGTGCCCGAGCCCGTCGGAGCCCTCGACGTAGTTGTAGCCGCGCCGCAGCATCGTCGCGCCGCCGTGCCGGCTGGGGTGGGCCAGGCGCACGTGCGCGGTGGCGGGCAGCGCGGCCACGTCCACCGGGTCGTGCTCGCGGGCCCCGGGCCCGTGGCCGAGCGGCGCGCCCTCCGCCTTGGTGCGCCCCACCAGCTGCTCCTGCTCGGCCAGGCCCGTGCGGTCCCAGGTCTCCACGAGCATCGCCACCCGCCGGGCGACGAGGTACGAGCCCCCGGCGAGCCAGTCGCCCGCCCCGCCCGGGTCGTCGCCCGGAGCGACCCACACGTGTCGCTGCAGCGTCGCGGCGTCGGAGCCGGCGGGGTTGGCGGTGCCGTCCTTGAAGCCGAACAGGTTGCGCGGGGTCGGCTCGCCGGGGTCGGTGCTGGCCGCCTTCCCGAAGCCCAGCTGCGCCCACCGGACGGCGGCCCGGCCCGCGGCGATCCGGTTGAGGGTGCGGACGGCGTGCACGGCCACCTGCGGGTCGTCGGCGCACGCCTGCACGGCAAGGTCGCCGCCGCTGCGCGCGGGCTCCAGGGCGTCGCCGGGGAAGGCGGGCAGCTCCGCCAGCGCCGCCGGGCGCCGGCCGGCCAGCCCGAAGCGGTCGTCGAACA
>CADCUY010000183.1 GCA_902806005.1 uncultured Quadrisphaera sp.
GGGGCCAGGACCACCGCGTCGAGCTCGCCGGAGGCCACCTTGCGGATGCGGGTGTCGACGTTGCCCCGGATCGGCACGACCTCGAGCCCGAGCCCGAGCCCGAGCAGCTGGGCGGCCCGGCGGGGCGAGCCGGTGCCGATGCGGGCGCCGGCCGGCAGCTCGCCGAGGGTCAGCCCGTCGCGGGCGACCAGCGCGTCGCGCGGGTCCTCGCGCGGCGGCACCGCGGCGATCACCAGGCCGGGCGCGGGCGCGGTCGGCAGGTCCTTGTAGGAGTGCACGGCGAGGTCGACCTCGCCCGCGAGCAGGGCCTCGCGCAGCGCCGAGGCGAAGACCCCCGTGCCGCCGATCGTGGACAGCGGGGCGGTGGAGACGTCGCCGCGGGTCACGACCTCGACCAGCTCGACGTCGCGGCCGGTGTGCCGGCGCAGCAGCTCGGCCACGAGCTGCGACTGGGTGGTGGCCAGGGCCGAGCGCCGGGTGCCCAGGCGCAGCGCCCGCGGCTGCGCGCCGGCGGTCGCGCGGGGCAGCTCCGTGCCGGCGGGGGCGCTCACGGCGCCCCCCGGGTGGCGTGCAGGGCGCCGACGGAGCGGACGGAGGCGGCCGACCCGTCGCCGTCGCCCGCAGCCGGGTCGAGCCGCAGCACCTCGGCGACGTCGAGCGAGCCGTCCTCGCGGGTGCCGGAGAGGTCGGCGGGCAGGTCGAACAGGTGCCGCAGGGCCGTGGCGTACGAGGCGCCGCCCTCGCCGCCGGCGGCCAGCTCCTTCACCCGCACCGTCGGGGTGTGGAGCAGCTTCTCGACCACCCGGTGCACGGTCAGCTCGAGCTCGGCGGCCACCCGGGGGTCCAGGTCGCCGCCGTGGCGGGCGGAGCGCTGGCGCAGGCGGGCGAGCTCGGCGTCGACGACCTCGCGGGCGTGGGCGCGCAGCGCCGTCACCGTCGGGGCCACCACCGCCGCCCGGCGCGCCGCGAGCAGCGCCGCGACCTCCTCGTCGACGATCGCGCGGGCGGCGTCGACGTCGAGCTCGGAGTCCAGCAGGCGCGAGCGCAGGTCGGCCAGGCCCACCAGGTGCACCCCGGGCAGGGCCGCGACCACCGGGTCGACGTCGTGGGGCAGCGCGAGGTCGACCACCAGCTGGTCGCCGCCCGCGGCGGCCGACCGCTCCTCGCGCGCCGCCGCCACGAGCGCGGCGTCGATGACGGTGCCGGTGGCCCCGGTGCAGGAGACGACGACGTCGGCGCCGGCGAGGGCGGTGCGCAGCGACGCCTCGTCGTCGAGCACCAGCCACGCGCCGCCCAGCTGCTCGGCCAGGCGCTGGGCGCGGGGGGCGCTGCGGTTGGCCACGGTGAGCGCGGTGACGCCGCGCCGGTGCAGGGTGCTGGCGGCGAGCGCGCTCATCGAGCCGGCCCCGACCACCAGGGCGCGCAGCTGCCCCGTGGCGCGGCCGAGGAGCTCCTCGACGCCCTCCAGGCCGGCCTCGACCAACGAGGTGCCGGCGCGGTCGAGCCCGGTCTCGGTCTGCACGCGCTTGCCCACGCGCAGCGCCTGCTGCACGAGGCGCTGCAGGTTCGGGCCGACGGTGCCGTCCTCCTGGCCGCCGCGCAGCGCCGCGCGCACCTGGCCCAGCACCTGGGACTCCCCCAGCGCCATCGAGTCGAGCCCGCCGGCCACGGTGAACAGGTGGTGCACGGCCCGCTCGCCGTGGTGGAAGTACAGGTGGTCGGCGAGGTCGTCGAGGCTGACGCCGGTGATCTGCGAGATCGCCGAGGACAGGTGGCGCACGCCGGCGTGGAAGGAGGGCACCTCGGCGTAGAGCTCGAGCCGGTTGCAGGTGGCGAGCACCAGCGCCTCGCTGGCCCCGGCCGAGGCGGGAGCGACGGCGAGCACGGCGAGCTCGCGGGCCCGGCCCGCGCCCAGGGCGGCGCGCTCGAGCAGGTGGATCGGCGCGGAGCGGTGCGAGAGGCCGACGACGAGCAGGCTCACCGGGCACCCTCCAGCAGGTCGGTGCACCGAGGGGCCGCGGTGCGGGCGGCCGCGGCGGAGGAGGCCTTGCGCTGCTCGTGGTAGGCCAGGACCAGCAGCTCGGTGGAGAGGTCGACCGTGCGCAGGTCGACCCCGGCGGGCACGTGCAGCTCGGTCGGCGCGAAGCTGAGGACGCTGGTGACCCCGGCGGCGACCATCCGGTCGCAGAGCTCCTGCGCGGGGGCGGCGGGCACGGCGAGCACCCCGATCCTCACGCGCAGCTCGTCGAGGTCGGCCTCGAGCGCGGCCGCGGAGCGCACCACGAGCCCGCCGACGCGCTGGCCGACGACGTCGGGGTCGACGTCGAACAGGGCCACCACCTCGGTGCCGCGCGCCGCGAACCCGCTGTGGTTGGCCAGGGCGCGCCCCAGGCTGCCGACGCCGACGATCGCGACGTGCCAGCCCTGGCTCAGGCCGAGCTCGCGGCCGATCTGGTGGACGAGGTAGTCGACCTCGTAGCCGACGCCGCGCGTGCCGTACGAGCCGAGGCAGCTGAGGTCCTTGCGCAGCTTCGCCGACCCCACGCCGGAGGCCACGGCGAGCTCCTCGGAGGAGACCGTCGTGACCCCGCGCTCACCCAGCCCGCGCAGCACCCTCAGGTACACGGGCAGCCTGGCCACGGTCGCGGGAGGCACCTCGCGCGGGTGCTCGCGCGCGGCCGGGTCGGGGTCCGCGGCGTGCACGGCGCGGGGGCCGGTGGGCGTGCTCACGGGGGTGGGATGCTCCAGACGGCTGGTGTCGTGCAGCGGGTCGCGCGACGGCCGCGGGCGCTGCGTCCTGAACCTGCACCCAGGATAAGCCTCGTGAAGCGGTGCACGAAGTCGTCAGCGGGCCCTGGAGCAGGGGGTGAGGGATGTCACCCGCCCGCGGCAGCCCGCTCGCGCAGGGCGGCCCGCAGTCGCTCCGGGTCGATGCGCCAGTGCTCGTGGTGCCGCCCGTCGACGGTCACCACCGGCACCAGGTCGGTGTAGCGGTCGCGCACGCCGTCGGCGACGGCACCGGGGGCGTCGACGTCGACCTCCGTCCAGGCCGTGCCCTCGTCGGCGCAGACGGCCGTGACCACCTCGCGGGCGACGTCGCAGAGGTGGCAGCCGGGCCGGGTGTGCAGCACCACCCGCGCCCCGGCGGTCCCGGGCTCGCTCACGACCCGTCCACCCGGCCCCTCAGGCCCGCGCCGCGGTCACTTCTTGTTGCGGCGCTGGTGACGGGTCTTGCGCAGCAGCTTGCGGTGCTTCTTCTTGGCCATCCGCTTGCGGCGCTTCTTGATGACGGAGCCCACGTGTCCTCGCGATCCTCGGTGTTCGCGGACCGCGACGGCCCGGCAGGCCAGCCTACCGGCCGTCCGGGTGGAGCCGGGACGGGCGAGCGGCCGGCCGCCGGGCCGGAGGGTGGCGGTGCTGGGTCAGGCGGACTCGACGAACGAGTGCTGCAGGTACTGCTCCACGGCGGCCTCGGGGACGCGGAAGGAGCGCCCGACGCGCACGGCGGGCATCTCGCCCGAGTGCACGAGCCGGTAGACGGTCATCTTCGACACGCGCATCATCGTGGCGACCTCGGCCACGGTGAGGAAGCGGGTGCCGCTCAGTTCGCGGTCGCTGGCCATGTCATCTCCCGATCGTCGACCCCGTCTCGACCGGGGTTGCTGACTTCCTGAGTCCACCATAGGTGCTCGTGTGACGCCTGGGAATGAACTCGCACCCGTCCGGGCGGGACGACCCGGAAGATCGCGGACGAAGGGGCACGAGCCGGGCGCGGCCCCTGCCGGACTCCGTCACTCAGGGCAGAGGGGCCGCCGCGGCCGCCGGCGGGGCGTGCTCAGTCGAACCAGGGGTCGAGCCCGTGGTGGGCGAAGACGGCCGTGCGGGTGGCCAGGACCGCGCGGTCCAGCGCGCTGCCGTCGTCGACGCCGCCGGCCCAGGGCGCGACGTCCGGGTCGCCGCGTCCGCCGCGGTCGCCCATGGTCGGCGGGGCGGCGCGCCGGTGCACCCGGCGCACGTGCTCGAGCCAGGCGGCGGGGACGGGCGCGGAGGCCTCGACCGGCCGGTGGGCGGCGACGGCGATCAGGTGCGCCCAGGCGCGCGGGACGACGTCGACGACCTCGTACCCGCCGCCGCCGGTGGCGACCCACCGGCCGCCGGACACCTCGTGGGCCAGGTCGTGCAGCAGCACGGCCGCGGCCCGCTGGGCGTCCACGGTGAGCGAGAGGTGGGCGAGCGGGTCGAGGGCGTGGGTGTCGCAGCCGTGCTGGGTGACCAGCACCGCGGGGGCGAACGCGCGCAGCACGGGCGGCACCACGGCGTGCAGAGCGCGCAGCCACCCGCGGTCGTCGGTGCCGGCGGGCAGGGCCACGTTGACGGCGGTGCCCAGCGCCCCGGGCCCGCCGACGTCGGCGGGGCGCCCGGTGCCGGGGAACAGGCTCGCCGGGCCCTCGTGCACCGAGACCGTCAGCACCCGCGGGTCGTCCCAGAAGGCGCGCTCGACGCCGTCGCCGTGGTGGACGTCGACGTCGACGTAGGCGACGCGCTCGGCGCCCGCGGCGAGCAGGTGCTCGATCCCGGCGACCACGTCGTTGTAGACGCAGAACCCGCTGGCCCGCCGCCGCATGGCGTGGTGGAGCCCGCCGCTGATGTTCACCGCGTGCGCGGCCCGCCCGGACCAGACGGCGCCGGCGGCGGCCACGGTGGCCGCGACCACCCGCCCGGCGGCCTCGTGCATGCCGGGGAAGGCGGGGTCGTCGTCGGTGCCGAGACCCCACGGCAGCTGCTCCGCCCACCCTCCGCCGGCACCGGGGCCCGAGGCGGCCCGCACCGCCGCCACGTAGTCGGGGTCGTGGGCGGTGAGCACCAGCTCGTCGGTGCCGGGCACCGGGGCGCCGACCACCCGCACGCCCGGGGCGTCGAGCAGGCCGAGCTCGCGGGCCAGGCGCACGGTCAGGTCCAGCCGCTCGGGCGCCATCGGGTGGCTCGCGCCGAAGTCGTACCCGGTCAGCGCCTCGTCCCAGACCACGTGCGCGACGTGGCCGCCGTCCTCGCCGGGCCCCGTCACGGCACCCGCGCGCGCAGGTGCTCCCGGGCGAACGCCAGCGACGCGGCGAGGCCGGCCTCGCGCTCGCCGGGGCTGCGGTAGCGCCGGGTGCTCACCTCGACCACCACCGCGCCGTCCCAGCGCTGCGCGGCGAGCGCCCCGAGCAGCTCCGCGACCGGCTGGGTGCCCTCGCCGGGCAGCAGGTGCTCGTCCTTGGCCAGCCCGGTGCCGTCGGTCAGGTGCAGGTGGCGCAGGCGCGGGCCGAGGCGCTCGGCGAGCTCGAGCACGTCCTGCCCGGCCACCGCGGCGTGCGAGACGTCGAGGGTGACGTCGGGGTAGGCGGCGGCGTCGGAGCCGCAGGTGTCCCAGTTCGGCGAGTACGCCTCGAACTCCCGCGCCCCGGCGCGCCAGGGGTACATGTTCTCCACCGCGACGGCGACCCCGTGCTCGGCGCCGACGCGGGCCACGCCGTCGGCGAAGCCGGCCGCGTAGTCGCGCTGCCAGCGGAAGGGCGGGTGCACCACGACCGCGCCGGCCCCCAGGCGCGCCGCCATCTCCGCCGCGCGCTCGACCTTGGGCCAGGGCGCGGCGCCCCACACGCGCTGGGTGAGCAGCAGGGTCGGGGCGTGCACCGCCACGACGGGCTGGTCGAAGTGCTCGGAGAGCTCGGCGACGGCCTCGACGTCCTGGCTGACGGGGTCGGACCAGACCATCACCTCGACCCCGTCGTAGCCGAGCCGCGCGGCCATCTCGAAGGCGTCGGCGCACCCCTGCGGGTACACCGAGGCGCTGGAGAGAGCGACGGGCACGGCCACCGCGTCATCGTACGGAACCGTTCTCACCGGGCTCGCCCGACCGGCGGCGCCCGGGTGGGGCGCCTGCTGGGCACCCGGGCGATCAAGGGGGCAGAGTGGGGCCATGTCGCGCACCGAGCCCACCTCGTCGCAGGGCACGTCGTCGCAGGGCCCGTCGTCGCCGGGCCCGGGCGGCGTCCAGCCGGGCGAGCGAGCGGTCGCCCCGTTCCGCCGGCCGCGCCCGAGCCGCGGCGGCACCGCCCTGATGGGGCTGTGGGCGCTCGGCGGGGTCATCGGCGCCGGGGCGCCCGCGCTGATCGTGCCCCCCAACAGCGACGGCGCGAGCCTGCCCCGCCTGCTCGGCGCGTTCTCGCTGACCCTGGTCGGCGTGGCGGTCATGGTCCTGGCGATCGTGGCCCTCTACCGCCGCGGGCGCGACGGCGGCGTCCTGGTGCTGGCCGTGGTGCCCACGGGGGTGCTGCTGGCCGGCGGGATGATGATGCTCGGCACCCAGCTGTTCTGAGCGGGGCCCCGACCGCTGCGCCGGCCGCCGCGCCGGGCGGGCGCTGTCGGTGCTCGCCCCTAGCGTCCGCCCCATGACCGCACGCACCTCCCGCTCCCCCGGGCGCACCGCCGCCCGCGCCACCGCCTACCGCTGCGCGGAGTGCGGCTGGACGACGCCGAAGTGGGTCGGCCGGTGCGGGGAGTGCCAGGCCTGGGGCGCGGTGGAGGAGGCCTCCACCGGCCCCTCCCGCTCGACGCCGCCCGCGCCGGTCACCGCGCCCGCCCGGCCCATCGCCGAGGTCGACGTCGAGGTCGCGCGCGCCCGGCCCACGGGGGTCGACGAGCTCGACCGGGTGCTCGGCGGCGGCCTGGTGCCCGGGGCGGTGGTGCTGCTCTCGGGCGAGCCGGGGGTCGGCAAGTCGACGCTGCTCCTCGACGTCGCCTCCCGCGGCGCGGCGTCCGGGCGCACCGTGCTCTACGTCACCGGCGAGGAGTCGGCCGGGCAGGTGCGCCTGCGCGCGGAGCGGATCGGCGCCCTGCGGCCGCGGCTGTTCCTCGCCGCCGAGTCCGACCTCGGGGCGCTGCTCAGCCACCTCGACGCGGTGCAGCCCGACCTCCTGGTGGTCGACTCGGTGCAGACCATCGCCTCCGCCGAGGTCGACGGCGCGGCCGGCGGGGTCGCGCAGGTCCGCGAGGTGGCCGCGGCGCTGGTGCGCGTGGCCAAGGAGCGCACCGTCTCGACGCTGCTGGTCGGGCACGTCACCAAGGACGGGTCGCTGGCGGGCCCGCGCACCCTCGAGCACCTGGTCGACGTCGTGTGCTCCTTCGAGGGCGACCGGCACTCGCGGCTGCGGATGGTGCGGGCGGTGAAGAACCGGTTCGGGCCGACCGACGAGGTGGGCTGCTTCGACCTCTCCGACGCGGGGATCACCGGGCTGGCCGACCCCAGCGGGCTGTTCGTCTCCCGCTTCCCCGCGGTGGAGGTCGGCGACCCGGGCCTGGTGCCGGCCCCGACGGGCACCTGCGTCACCGTGGCCCTGGAGGGGCGGCGGCCCCTGCTGGTGGAGGTGCAGTCGCTGGTGGTCTCGGCCACCCAGGGCAACCCGCGCCGGGTGGTCAGCGGCCTCGACAGCAGCCGCGTGGCGATGGTGATCGCCGTGCTGCTCAGCCGCTGCGGGCTGCCGCTGGCGGGGCAGGACGTGTACGCGGCCACCGTGGGCGGGGTGCGCGTGGGCGAGCCCGCCGCCGACCTGGCGGCGGCGCTCGCCCTGGCCAGCTCGGTGACCGACCGGCCGCTGCCCGCGAGCGCCGTGGCCTTCGGCGAGGTGGGCCTGGCCGGCGAGGTGCGCCCGGTGCCGGGGCTGGCGCGCCGGGTCTCCGAGGCGGCCCGGCTGGGGTTCACCACCGCCTACGTGCCGCGCGGCGCGGGGGTGGAGCTCGGCGCGCTCTCCGGCCCGGCGGCGGGGGTGGCGGTGCACGAGGTCGCGAGCCTGGCGCACGCCCTGCAGCTGGGCCTGTTCGCCGAGGCGGCGTGAGCCGTCCGGGGGCACCCGGCGCCCGGCGAGCCGACGGCGCCCGCGGCCCGCACTACCATGGTCACCGCGCGGCCGGGCGCCCGCGACACGTCGACGGGTGCCACCGGAGAGCGGGAAGGGGTGGGGCCGGGTGAGCGAAGCGGGGTCCTCGGTCACCGGCGCGGCCGGCGCCGCCGTCCCGGACGAGAGCGAGCTGCTGCTCGCCACCCTCGCCGCCGTGGCCCCGGGCACGGCCCTGCGCGACGGGCTCGAGCGCATCCTGCGGGGGCGCACCGGTGCGCTGATCGTGCTGGGCTACGACGAGACCGTCGACCACCTGTCCTCCGGCGGCTTCGCGCTCGACGTCGACTTCGCGGCCACCCGCCTGCGCGAGCTGGCCAAGATGGACGGCGCGATCGTCTGCGACCGCGCCGTGACGAAGATCCTCCGCGCCGCCGTGCAGCTGGTGCCCGACCCCACGATCGAGACCAGCGAGTCGGGCACCCGCCACCGCACCGCCGAGCGCGTCGCCAAGCAGACCGGGCTCCCCGTGGTCTCGGTGAGCGCGTCGATGAACATCGTGGCCCTCTACATCGGGGGCACCCGCCACGTGCTCGAGGGCTCCGAGTCGATCCTGGCGCGCGCCAACCAGGCGCTGGCCACCCTCGAGCGCTACCGCGCCCGCCTCGACGAGGTGACCGGCACGCTGTCGGCCCTGGAGATCGAGGACCTGGTGACCGTGCGCGACGTCTCGGTCGTGGTGCAGCGCCAGGAGATGGTGCGCCGGATCTCCGAGGAGATCGCCGGCTACGTCGTCGAGCTGGGCACCGACGGGCGGCTGCTCTCCCTGCAGCTGGACGAGCTGGTGGGGGGCATCGGCGCCGACCGGGCGCTGGTGGTGCGCGACTACCTCGTCGGCGCCGCCGGCACGGGCGCGGGGGTGGGCGTGCGCACCGTGGCCGAGGTGCTCGCCGACCTCGCCTCCCTGCACTCGTCCGCCCTGGTCGACCTCACCGCCGTCGCTCGGGTGCTCGGGCTGGCCACCGACGTCGAGGGCCTGGACGGGGCGGCGAGCCCCCGCGGGCACCGGCTGCTCTCGAAGGTGCCGCGGCTGCCGCAGTCGCTGGTGAACCGCCTGGTGGAGCACTACGACGGGCTGCAGAAGCTGCTCGCGGCCAGCACCGACGACCTGATGACGATCGGCGGCATCGGCGACCAGCGGGCGCGCTCGATCCGCGAGGGCCTCTCGCGGCTGGCCGAGTCGAGCATCCTCGAGCGGTACGTCTGATGACCCTGCAGGCCGACCGGGCGCCCGACGCCGCCGTGCTCGCCGAGCCGGTGCCGGCGGAGGCCCCCGCGACCCTGCTGGTGGGCCCGCTGCTGCGCTACGTCGACGCGACCAGCGCCACCGTGTGGGTGGAGACCAGCGCCCCCGCCACCGTCACCGTGACGGCCGGGTCGGCCACGGCCAGCGCGCCGACCTGGGGCGTCCACGGCCACCACTACGCCGTGGTGGTGCTCGAGGGCCTGGCCCCGGCGAGCACCACCGCGTACCGCCTCGACCTGGACGGGGCGGTGGCGTGGCCGCCACCGGCCGGGGGCGAGCTGGCGGCCGCGCTGGCCGGGCTGCCGCCGAGCACGATCCGCACCCTGCGCCGCGACGGGAAGCTGCGCCTCTCCTTCGGCTCGTGCCGGCGCACCGCCGGCTTCGACGCGAAGGGCCTGAAGGCGTTCGGCGCCGACGCCCTGGTGCAGACCGCGCTGCAGATGGCGCAGGCCGCCGCCGACCTCGCCGAGGCCACGCACGGGCGGGCCACCACCGGCAGCGGAGCCGGCAGCGGCGCGGTGGAGGGCCCGGCGCGGGCCGACGGCGCGAACCCCACCGACGGGCCGGCGACCTGGCCGTGGCCCGACGCGCTGCTCTTCGCCGGCGACCAGGTGTACGCCGACGAGCCGTCGGAGCCCCTGGTGGAGCGGCTGGAGGCGGTCAACCGCGGCGGCCCGCGCGACGGCGTGGCCGGGCAGGTGGGCACCTTCGAGCAGTACACCTGGCTGTACCACGAGGCGTGGACGGTGCCCGAGGTGCGCTGGCTGCTCTCGACCGTGCCGACGGCGATGCTGCTCGACGACCACGACCTGCGCGACGACTGGAACACCTCGGCGGCCTGGCGCGAGGAGGCCTCGGCGCAGCCGTGGTGGCGCGACCGGGTGGTCGGCGCCTTCGGCAGCTACGCCGTCTACCAGCACCTGGGCAACCTCTCCCCCGTCGAGCTGGCCGCGCACCCGCTGTACACGGCGCTGCTCGCGGCGCCCGACGACCGGGCGCGCAGCGCGGTGCTCGACGAGCACGCCTGGCGCGCCGACACCGAGCCCGCCTCGGCGCGGTGGTCGTTCACCCGCGACTTCGGCGACGCCGACCACGGCGTGCGGCTGCTGGCGGTCGACTCGCGCTGCTCGCGCGACCTGCGCCCGCACCACCGGCGCATCCTCGACGACACCGAGTGGGCGTGGGTGCGCGAGGCGGCCACGACGCCCCCGCCGGGCGGCCGCATCGACCACCTGCTCCTGGCCAGCCCCCTGCCGGTGCTGCTGATGCACGGCTTCCACGACGTCGAGGGCTGGGACGAGCGGCTGGGCCGGCCGCGCGAAGGGCGGCTGGGGCGGTGGCGCAGCAGGGTCGCCGAGACGGTGCGCCAGGCGGTCGACCTCGAGCACTGGCCGGCCTTCCGCACCTCCTTCGACGCGCTGGTGGAGCTGCTGGGCGACGTCGCCCGCAGCCCGAGCGCCCCCGCGTCGGTGCTGATGATGGGCGGCGACGTGCACTGCAGCTACACGGCGCAGGCGCAGCTGCACGGGGTCGACCACCCCCGCACGGCGATCCACCAGCTCGTCATGTCGCCGTTCCGCAACCCGCTGCACGGGGCCCTGCGGCTGGCGAACGGCCTGGTCGAGCGGGGGCCGCTGCGCGCCCTGTGCCGGGGCATGGCGCGGCTGACCGGCCTGCCGCTGCCGGCGGTGTCGTGGACGATCGACCACGGTCCCTGGTTCGAGAACGGGATCATGACCGTCGTCGTCGACGGGCGAGAGGCCCAGCTGGAGGTCGACCACTACATGGTGCGCCGCGGCCGGGTGCTGCGGCGCACGACCAGCGTGCCGCTCACGGCCCCCCCGGCCTGAGCGCACCGCCCGAGCGCACCGCCTGAGCCCGTCGACCCTGGGCCATCGGCGCTGGCCGTCGGCCCTGGGCCCGCGGGCCCTCAGCCCGTCGCGGCAGCGGCGGGGCGGGCCGCGAGCGGGTCGTCGAGCAGGGCCTCGAAGGCCAGCTCCGCGGCCCCGAGCAGGGTGGAGTCCTGGCCGAGCCCCGCGAGGCGCACCTGCACGTGGTCGCGCAGCGCCGGCAGCAGCAGCCGCCCCAGCCACGGCGCCACGTCGCCGGCCAGCGACGGCCACAGCTCGCGCCACAGCCCGGCCCCGAGCAGCACCAGCTGCGGGTCGACGAGGTTCACCACGCTGGCCAGCCCCCGCGCGAAGGAGCGCGAGGCCCGGTCGCGGGTGCGCCGCGCGGCCACCCCGCCCCGCTCGAGCCGGTCGAGCACCTGCGCGGCGAGGTCGACGCCGTCGGGGTCCAGCCCCAGCGGGTGCGCCCAGGCGGCGGCGAGCGCCTCGGCCTCCCAGCACCCGCGGCTGCCGCAGTGGCACGGGCGCCCCTCCGGGTCGACCCCGATGTGGCCGACCTCCCCGCCGTAGCCGTGGCTGCCGGTCAGCGGGTGGCCCCCGGTGAGGATGCCGCCGCCCAGGCCCCACGTGCCGCACAGGTAGACCACGTCGGCGACGCCGCGGGCCGCTCCGCGCAGGTGCTCGGCGAGCACGCCGAGGTCGGCGTCGTTGGCCACCGCCACCGGCACGGGCCGGTCGGTCAGCGCGGTCACCACCTCCGACACCCGCGTGCCGAGGTCGACCTCGCTCCAGCCCAGGTTGGGCGCGAGGCCCACCACGCCCGCGCCGGTGCGCACGGTGCCGGGCACCGCCACGCCCACGCCCACGACGGCGTCCCGCTGCTGGGGGACCTCGAGCAGCTGCCCCGCCAGGGCGGCGGTGCGGGCCACGGCGTGGTCCGGCGTGAGCGGCACCGGCAGCTGCTCGGTGCGGCGGTCCAGCACGCGCCCGCCCAGGCCCACGCGCGCCACCCGCAGCCAGTGCACGTCCAGGTGCACGGCCAGCACGGACGCCGCCTCCTCCAGGGGCCGCACCACCAGCGAGGGTCGGCCGGCGCGGCCGGTGAGCACCGGGTCGAGCCGGCTCTCGACGACGAGGCCGGCGTCGACGAGGCCGCCCACCAGGTCGCCGACCGTCGACCGGTTCAGGCCGAGGACGCCGGTCAGCCGGGCCCGGCTGGCGCCGCCCTCCTGGTGGATGCTGCGCAGGGCCACCGAGAGGTTGTGCCGGCGCACGTCCTCCTGGCTGCGGCCCAGGGCCCCGCTCAGCGGAGCGCCGCTCAGATCGCGGCCGACGACCGGCGGCGCCGGCTGACGGCGTCCACGGTCGCGGCGAGGAGCAGCACGCCGCCGGTGACCAGGAAGTTGACGTAGGACGGCTGGCCGAGCAGGCCGAGGCCGTTGGTGATGGTGGCGACGACGAGCCCGCCGATGACGGCGTTGCTGACCTTGCCCTTGCCGCCGAAGAGGCTCGTGCCGCCGATGACGGCGGCCCCGACGCCCAGGAGGAGCTGGTTGCCCGCCCCCGAGCCCGGGGTCACCGAGTTCAGCCGCGACGCTTCGATGATCCCCGACACCGCGGCCAGCGTAGAGCCGATCATGAAGACGGAGACGCGGATGGCGGGAACCGAGATGCCCGCGCGCCGGGCGGCCTCCGCGCTGCCGCCCACGGCGTAGACGTGCCGGCCGTAGCTGGTGCGGCCGAGCACGACGGTGAGGACGACGAGCAGCACGGCGATCAGCGGCACCGACCAGGGCATGCCGGCCAGGACGATGCTCGGCACGCGCGCCCGGTTCTGCGAGAGCACCGCCGTGAGGGCCACCAGGGCGGCGGCCACGCCGACCGCGCGGGCGATGACCAGGCCGCCGTTGTCGCGGGTGAGCCCGCGGCGGCGCTGGCCCAGCCAGCGCCGGATCGTCAGGCCGGCGTAGAGCGCGGCCGCGAGGATCGTCAGCACCCAGCCGAGGACGATCGGCACGTTGCCGTTGGCGATCTGGACGATCACCGGGTCGCGCACCGGCACCGTGCCGCCCTGGCCGATCAGGCGCAGGGTGACGCCCTGGAGGCCGAGGAAGAACGCCAGGGTCACCACGAAGGACGGGATGCCCACCCGCGCGACCAGCAGCCCGATCAGCGTGCCGATCACCAGGCCGGTGAGCAGGCCGGCGAGGACGGCGAGGTACCACGGGGCGCCGAGCACGCTGATCGTGCTGGCCATCACCCCGGCCGAGGCCCCGCCCGCCACGCCGGCGGAGAGGTCGATGTCGCCGAGGAGCAGCACGAAGGTCAGGCCCATCGCCAGCACGATGATCGACGAGGCCTGGACGATGAGGTTCGCGATGTTGATCGGCGACGGGAAGGTCTCGGGCCGCAGCGAGGAGAAGAGGACGAAGAGCACCACGAGGCCGAGCACGGCGGGCAGCGAGCCGATGTCGCCGGCGCGCACCCGCTGCACGTAGGCGCGCACGCCCTCGGCGAAGGTGGGCTCGGGGGCGGGCTCGGCCATGGGCGAGGCGACGGCGGTCGCGCGGGCCAGCTGGGCGATCTGCTCGCGCTCGGTGAGCTGGGCGGGAGGGGCGCCGGTGTCGGAGGCCGGCTCGTGCGCAGTGGTCATCGAGGGGTCCTCAGGCGGTCGCGGAGGCGGAGGCGGGGGCGGCGCCGAGGTCGCCGGAGCGACCGGCGGTGATCAGCTCCACCACCTGGCTGCTGGTGACGTCGCGGGTGCGCACGGTGGCGGCGACCCGGCCGAGGTACAGCGCCGTGATCGTGTCGGCGACCTCGAAGACGTCGTTGAGGTTGTGCGAGATGAGCACCACGCCCAGGCCGTTGTCGGCCAGGCGCCGCACGAGGTCGAGCACCTGGCGCGTCTGCGCCACCCCGAGGGCGGCGGTCGGCTCGTCGAGGAGCACGACGCGCGAGTTCCACAGCACGGCCTTGGCGATCGCCACCGTCTGGCGCTGGCCGCCGGAGAGGCTGGAGACCAGCTGGCGCACCGAGCGCACGGTGCGCACCGAGAGCGAGGCCAGGGTCTGCCGCGCGAGCTCCTCCATCGAGGTCTCGTCGAGCAGGCCGCCCTTCTTGCGCTCCCGCCCGAGGAACATGTTCTGCACGATGTCGAGGTTGTCGGCCAGGGCGAGGTCCTGGTAGACGACCTCGATGCCCAGGGCGGCGGTGTCCTTGGGGCCGCTGATCTGCACCGGCCGGCCGTCGAAGGAGTACTCGCCGGCGTCGGTGGTGTAGATGCCGGCGACGCACTTGACCAGGGTCGACTTGCCGGCGCCGTTGTCGCCGACGAGGGCGGTGACCTGGCCCGCGTGGACGTCCAGGTCGACGCCGTGGAGCACCTGGACGGCGCCGAAGCTCTTGTCGACGCCGCGCAGGGACAGCAGCGGGGTGGTGGCGGGGGACGTCGGGGACGCTGGCTCGCTCATCGGACCTCTCCGTCGAGGGCGGTGGGGACGGGTGCGCCCGCGGGCGCGCCGGTGCCGGCGCTGGGGGCTCCCAGCGCCGGCACCGGGGCGGGTCAGGCGATGCCGAGCTCGGTGCAGGCGGCGGCGTACTCGCCGGTGCACAGCTCCTCGGCGGTGACGAAGCCGTCGTCGACGACCGTCTTGACGTCGTCGCGGAAGATCGCCTGGGGCTCGAGGAGGATCGAGGAGACCTCGCGGTCGCCGTCCATGACGGTGCCCGTGGTCTCCGGCTCCTCGCCGTTGATCAGCGCGATGGCGGTCTGCGCCACGCCGTTGGCCTCGTCGGCGACCGCCTTGTAGACGGTCATGCACTGGGTGCCGGCGAGGATGTTCTGCAGGCCCTGGGTGGTGGCGTCCTGGCCGGTCACCGGCACCTGGCCGGCGAGGTTGTTCTTGGCCAGGATCGAGATGGCGGCGTTGCCGAGGCCGTCGTTCGCGGCGAGGACGCCGTCCACCTGCCCGGCCTGGGTCAGCATCTGCTCGAAGATGGTGGCCGCCTGCTGGTTGTCCCACTCGGGCACCGCCTGCTCGCCGACCACCGAGTACTGGGTCATCGGGTCGAGCACGCTGTGCGCGCCGGCCGCGAACAGGGTGGCGTTGTTGTCGGTGGGCGAGCCGTTGAGGTAGACGATGTTCTTGGGCTCCTCGCCCAGGCACTGGGCCAGGCCCTCGCCCTGGAGCTCCCCGACCCGCGTGTTGTCGAAGGAGACGTAGTAGTCGGCCGAGCCGCCGAGGGTGAGGCGGTCGTAGTCGATGGTCTGGACGCCCTGGGCCTTGGCCTTCTGCTGGATGGCGGCGCCCGAGTCGGAGTCGAGGTTGACGATGGCGAGCACCGCGACGCCCTCGGTGATCATCTGGTCGGCGATGGTCTGCATGCGGCTCGCGTCGCCCTCGGCGTTCTGGATGTTCACCTCGACGCCGGCCTCGTCGAAGGCGGCCTGCAGCAGCGGCCGGTCAGCGGTCTCCCAGCGGACCGACGACTCGGTGTCGGGGAGGATGATGCCGACGCTGCCGCCCGCGCCCTCGCCGGCCGGGCTCTCGGCTCCTCCGGAGCCGGTGGTGCTCGAGCCGCCGCCGCAGGCCGCGGTGAGCAGCAGGGCAGCGGTGGTGGTGGCGATGGTGGCCGTCGTCCGGACGCGCATGGATGCTCCTTCGCATCGATGGAACCGGAGCGCCGTCGCTCCGGTTATGTTGCCGGCGACAACTTATGAGGACGACGCGTCTGCGCCCAGCCCGGCGCGCCCTCTGTTACCCAAGCGTTATCGAGCGCCCGCCGAACGGGTGGCGCTGCAGGTGGTGGTGCGGGTGGTCCTCCGGACCGGTGCTCAGGCTCCGGGGAGCGGCTCGGCCCGCAGGTGCAGGACGATCGCGGTCGCGGGCGCCAGCACGGGCATCGGCAGGCCCGCGCGGCCCAGCACCGCCCCGGCCACCACCGGCTCCTCCTGCAGCCACCCCGGCGCGGCCACCTGCGGCCCCAGCGCGGTGGGCGGGGTGTCGCGGCGGCGCACCCGGTAGCGGCGGTCGGGGTCGAGGCCCGGCAGGCGCACCCGGCCGGGCGCCGCGTCGGGCGAGGTCGTCAGCCGGACGTGGGCGAACACCGCCTCGCTGCCGTCGGCGGCCACCACCCCGTGCAGGTGGCTCCCGTCGTCCGGCGCGTCGGCGCGCACCACGTCGCCGCTGTGCAGCAGCGGTCGCAGCTCCTTGTGCAGGGCCACCCACGCGGTCAGCTGCCGCACCTCCTCGGGGCCGGCGGCGCCGATGTCGCACTCGAGGCCGGCGTGGCCGAACAGCGCGGTCGCGCAGCGGAAGGCGAGGTCGCCGACCCGGCCCGTGGTGTGCGAGACGGCGGGGCCCACGTGGGTGCCCAGCAGCTCCGGGGGCAGCAGCAGCGTCGTCCAGCGCTGGATCTCCTGCCGCTCCACGGCGTCGTTGCAGTCCGAGGCCCACACGCGGTCGGTGCGCTCGAGGATCCCCAGGTCGACGCGGCCGCCCCCGCTGGCGCACGACTCCACCTCCAGGCCGGGGTGGCGGCGCCGCAGCTCGTCGAGGAGGCGGTACAGGGCGAGGGTCTGGGACCGGACGCCGGGACGCCCGCCGTGCAGGGCGGCGTCGAGGTCGCGGTTGTGGTCCCACTTGAGGAAGTCGAGGCGGTGCTCGCCGACGATGGCGTCGAGCCGCTCGAGCACGAACGCGAAGGCCTCCGGGTGCGCGACGTCGAGCACCAGCTGGCTGCGGGACAGCGGGGCGTCGGGGGTCAGCACCCAGTCGGGGTGGTCGCGGGCCAGGTCGGAGTCGGGGTTGACCATCTCCGGCTCCACCCACAGCCCCACCTGCATGCCGAGGCCCCGCACGTGGTCGACCAGGGGGTGCAGGCCGCGGGGCCACACGTCCTCGTCGACGAACCAGTCGCCCAGGCCGGCCGTGTCGTCGCGGCGGCCGCGGAACCAGCCGTCGTCCAGGACGAAGCGCTCGACCCCGATGGCGGCCGCGACGTCGGCCAGGTGCCGCAGCCGGTCGAGGTCGTGGTCGAAGTAGACGGCCTCCCAGGTGTTGAGCACCACCGGCCGCGGGGCCGCGGGGTGGTGCGGGCGCGCGCGCAGGTGCCGGTGGAAGCGCGCCGAGACGCCGTCGAGGCCCTGGTCGGAGTGGGCGAAGACCACCGGGGGCGCGGTGTAGGACTCGCCGGCTCGCAGGCGCACCTCGCCGGGGAGCAGCAGCTCCCCGCCGCCGAGGACGGCGCCGTGCTCGCCGGCTCCCTCGGGCAGCCGCTCGACCAGGTGCTCGTGGTTCCCGCTCCAGGCCACGTGCACGGCCCACACCTCCCCGGAGCGGAAGCCGAACCCCGCGGTGCCGGCCGCCAGCAGCAGCGGCGCGTCGTGACCGGGGCGGCCCCGGCGCGAGGCCCGGGTGCGGGTGCCGTGCAGCAGGGGGCTGCGCTGCGGCGCGCGCTCGCGCAGCCACCGCCCGGTGAGGTCGAGCACCTCGGAGGCCACCGGCGGCAGGGGCATCACCGCACGCAGGGCGGCGAGGTCGTAGGTGCCCTCGGCGGTGGAGGTCAGGGTGCTGTCGACGGTCAGCAGGCCCGTGGGCCCGAGGGTCAGCCGGAGGGAGACCTCGAGGCCGCACGCCGCGTCGGCGGCGCGGACGGTCAGCGCTCCGCCCCCGGCGGGGTCGTCCTCGACCGCCACGGGGCCGGCCAGGGCCCAGCGCGGCAGCGTGGCGGTGCCCGCGCGGTGGCCGGCGAGCCCCGGCGCCCCCGACCACGCCTCGAGCTCGCCGGGCAGCAGGGTGAGCACCCGCGGCTCGTCGGTGCTGTTGCGGGGCACGCCGCCGGAGACCAGCACGCCGGCGCTGCCCTCGAGGACGCGCAGGTCGCCGAGGTCGCTGCCCCAGTGCACCACCCGGGGCAGGGCGGGGCCGGAGACGTCGAGGACCAGCGCGGTGCCGGCAGCCCTCAGCTGCACCAGCTCGACCGGGTCGCGGGGAGCTGGCGCGCGGCGGGGGCTCATCCCTTGGTGCTCCCGAGGGTCAGGCCCGAGACGAACTGCTTCTGCAGCGCGAAGAACACCACGAGCACCGGCAGGGCGACGAGGATCGAGCCGGCGGAGAGCAGGTTGTAGTCGGTGAAGAACTGGCCGCGCAGGTTGTTCAGCGAGCTGGTGATGGGGAACTTGCTGCCGTCCTGCAGCAGCACCGTGGCCCAGAAGAACTCGTTGTAGATCCACGTGGTCTGCAGCACCGCGAGCGCGGCCAGGGCGGGCCTGCACAGCGGCATGGTGATCTGCCAGTACTGGCGCACGATCGAGGCGCCGTCGACGTCGGCCGCCTCGTACAGCTCCTTGGGCAGGGCCTTCATGTAGTTGCTGAGCACGAAGGTGCAGAAGCCGAGCTGGAAGGCCACGTTGATGAGGATCAGGCCCCAGAAGCTGCCGAGCAGGCTCTCGGTGTCGGACATGAACTCGGGCAGCGGGATGATCCGGTAGAGCCGGAAGATCGGGATGAGCAGGGCCTGGGGCGGCAGCAGGTTCGCGGCGAGGAAGACCCCGAGCAGGGTGAGGTTGAACCGGTAGGAGAACCGGGCCAGCACGAACGCCGTGCACGAGGCCAGGAACAGCGTGAGCAGCACGGCGGGGACGGTGATGAGCGCCGAGTTGTACAGGCGCAGCCCGAACTCCCCGCGCTGCCACGCCTCGGCGTAGTTGGCCAGCGTGAAGCCGCCGAAGGAGAAGTACCCGTTCAGCGAGGTGTAGGCGTAGTCGCGGAACGAGTTGAACAGGGCCCACAGCAGCGGGAACAGCGAGCCTGCCGCGAAGACCACGAGCACCACGTGGGCGAGCACCCGCGCGGGGCGCACCCGCTGGCCGGGACGCCGCCGCGGCGCCGCGACCGTGCCGCCGGCGCCGGCGCCGCCGGCGCCGCCCGCGCCCTGCTGGGGGCGGGCGGGGGTGGCTGGGCTGAGGGTGCTCACCGCTCCTCCTTCATGACCACGCGCAGGTACAGGGCGATGAACACCGACGAGATGATGAGCATGAACGTGGCCAGCGCCGAGCCGAAGCCGATGCGGCTGGCCTCGCCGACGACGTTCTGGGTGACCAGCGTGGCGATCAGCTCGAGGCCGTTCGTGCCGCGGTTGACCACCCAGACGATGTCGAAGGCGCGCAGCGACTCGATCACCACGATCACCAGGACGACGAGGTTGATCGGGCGCATCACCGGCAGCACCACCCGGAAGAAGGTGGAGACCTCACCGGAGCCGTCCATCGCGGCGGCCTCGCGCAGCGAGCCGTCGACGCCCTTCAGGCCGGCCAGGTAGATCAGCATGATGTACCCGGTGTGGCGCCACGCCGAGGCCACCAGCACCGCCCAGATGTTGACGCTCTGGTCGCCGTACCAGTCCACCTGGGTGCCGAGGACCTCGTTGAGCAGGCCCTGGTCGCGGGAGTAGATCAGCTGCCAGATGAAGCCGACGAGGGCGAGGGAGAGGACGACGGGCAGGTACAGCGCGGTCTGGTAGATCCGGCTGCCCTTGAGCTCCTTGTCGAGCAGGACGGCCAGCAGGATGCCCAGCAGGGTCGGGACGAGGAACGTGAACGCCAGCCACAGCAGGTTGTTCTGCACCGCCGGCCAGAACGGCGGGTAGTTGGTGGTGACGTTGCGGTAGTTCTCCAGGCCGATCCAGTCGTCGGCCTCGAGCGGGCCGATGCCGTTCCACGAGGTGAACGACAGGACCACCGAGGCGACGGCGGGCAGCCACACCAGCCCGATGACGAGGACCGTCGGCACCACCACCATGGCGATGACGGCCAGCCGGTCGGTCGGGCCGAGCCGGTGCCCGCTGCCGGGCCGCTTGGTGCGCCGGGCCGCGGCCCCCGGGCCGGGCGCCCCGTCGCGCGGGGCGTCCGGCGCCGTGGTGGCCACCGGGGTCTCGTACGCCATGCTGCCGCCTCCTCGCGCCGCCCTCGGGCCCTCAGCCCTGCTCGAAGATCGAGCGCGCCTGGCTCTCGATGTCCTTGACCAGGGAGTCGACGCCGTCGGGGTTGCGGATGAACTCCTGCAGCGACGGCAGGATCACCGTCGAGGCGACGTCCGGGCGGGTGTCGCGGTCGAGGAACTGGGCGATGCTCTTGGCCTGGCTGACCAGCTCGACCGACTTCTGCTGCAGCGCCGAGAGCTTGCTGGTGTCGGCCTCGGAGTTCGCGGGGATGATCGGCAGGCCCGTGGTGCCCGCCGCGGCCGCCGCCTCCGGGGAGGCGAGGTACTCGAGGAAGGCCAGCGCGGCCTCCTCGTCGCTGGGGTCGGCCGCCATGCAGAACCCGTCGATGGGGGCGTCGATGGCGTCCGCGCCGATCGCGGGGTCGATCTCGGGGAAGGTGAAGAAGTCGAGGTCGTCCTCGTCGTCGGGGAACTGCTCGTTGATGAACGTGCCCAGCACGTACATGCCCGAGGTGCGCTGCTGCAGGGTCTGCGCCGCCTCCTGCCAGGTGCGGCCCAGGGCGTCGGGCTGGTGGTAGGGCAGCAGCTCGCGCCAGGTGTCGAACACCGAGCGCACCTCCGGGGAGTCCCACGACGCCTCGCCCTGCATGAGCTCGATGTGGAAGTCGAACCCGTTGATGCGCATGTTGAGCATGTCGAAGGTGCCCATCGCCGGCCAGCCGTCGGCGTCGCCGAAGGCGATCGGGATCAGCGAGTCGGCCTGCATGCGCTGGCACAGGGCCACCAGCTCGTCGTAGGTCGCCGGCACCGCGTAGCCGCGCTCGGCGAAGACCGACTTCCGGTAGAAGACCGCCCACGGGTAGTACGCCTGGGGCACGAAGTACTGGTTGCCGTCGTTGCCGGTGGCCGCCTCCTGGAAGCTCTCGGCGATGCCCTGGATCGGGTAGATGCTGCTGACGTCGCCGATCAGGCCCTGGTCGGCGAAGAACCGCATCCGGTCGCCGGCGAACCACGAGAACACGTCGTCGGGGTTGCCCTGCAGGTAGGTGTTGATGTTCTCCTGGAAGGTGTTGTGGTCGACCTCGTTGAGCTCGACCGCGGTGCCGCTGGCCTCGGTGAAGCCGGCGGCCATCGCCTGGCGCTGCTCGGCGACGATGTCGCCGATCTCGTTGGAGCCGAAGCTGACGCCGCCACCGCCGCCGCCGCCGCTGTCGCCGCCGCAGCCGGCGAGCAGCGCGGGGGTGGCCACCGCGGCGCCGGTCAGGGCGGTGGCGCGCAGGAAGGAGCGCCGGGTGGCGGCGCGCGTGGCGAGCACGGAGCCGGGGACCAGCCGAGCGAGGTGCTCGGCGCTGGTGAGGGGACGGGACACGGTTCCTCCTGAGCGGTGCAGATCTCTGTGCGAGCGAACAGGGTCGGACATGTCCCTGGTCGTGCCGGTGGACCCGAGCATCGTCACCCGGGCCTGTCCCGGAGCCGCTGGGAGCGACGCCGAGGCGTGTCGGTCATTGCCCCTCAGGCTGCCACTCCCTGTCAAGCCGCGCCTGGGCGGGTCGTGGTTGCAGTCGGGTAACGGGACCGAGCGCCCGGTCGGCCGCCACGGGTGTGGTCGGACGTGCGGCGGCGTGTTCGATCGTGTTGCCAAGGCCCCTGCTCGTGGGGCACGGTGCGCCGGTGACGACGTGGTCTGACCGGATCGGACGGCTCGCCCACGGAGGCGACTACAACCCCGAGCAGTGGCCCGAGGAGGTCTGGACGGAGGACGTCGCGCTGATGCGCGAGGCCGGGGTGACGATGGTGACCCTCGGCGTCTTCTCCTGGGCCCTGCTCGAGCCCGAGCGCGGCCGGTACGACTTCGGGTGGCTCGACCGGGTGGTCGACCTCGTGGCCGGGGCCGGCATCGCCGTCGACCTGGCCACCGCGACGGCGTCGCCCCCGCCGTGGCTGACCACCGCCCACCCCGAGGTGCTGCCCGTCACCGCCGACGGCACCCGGCTGTGGCCCGGCAGCCGGCAGGCGTACTGCCCGAGCTCGCCGGTCTTCCGCGAGCACGCCGCCGGGCTGGCCGCGGCGATGGCGCACCGCTACGGCGAGCACCCCGCGCTGGCGATGTGGCACGTCAGCAACGAGCTCGGCTGCCACAACGCCCGCTGCTACTGCGACGTCTCCGCCACCGCCTTCCGCACCTGGCTGCAGGAGCGCTACGGCGACCTCGACGAGCTGAACCGCGCCTGGGGCACCGCGTTCTGGAGCCAGCGCTACTCCGCCTGGGAGCAGGTGCTGCCGCCGCGGGTGGCGCCCGCGTTCCCCAACCCCACCCAGCAGCTCGACTTCCGCCGCTTCTCCTCCGACGCGGTGCTCGCCTGCTACACCACCGAGCGCGACGTGCTGCGCGCGATCACCCCCGACGTGCCGATCACGACGAACCTCATGGTCACCGACCACGTCGACGGCATGGACTACTGGCGCTGGGCCCCCGAGCTCGACCTCGTCGCCAACGACCACTACCCCGTCGCCGCGAGCACCGAGAAGCACGTGGAGCTGGCGCTGCGGGCCGACACCACCCGGGGCCTGGCCGGCGGGAAGCCGTGGCTGCTGATGGAGCACTCCCCCAGCGCGGTCAACTGGCAGCCCCGCAACGTGGCCCTGCAGCCGGGCGAGCTGCTGCGGCACAGCCTCGGCCACGTCGCCCGGGGCTCGGACGGCGCCATGTTCTTCCAGTGGCGGGCCTCCCGCGCGGGCGCGGAGAAGTTCCACGCCGGGATGGTGCCGCACGCCGGCACCGACACGAAGACCTTCCGCGACGTGGTGGCGCTGGGTGCGGCGCTCGGGGCGCTGGGCGAGGTGCGCGGCTCCACCGTGCACGCCGACGTGGCGCTGGTCTACGACTGGCAGGCGTGGTGGGCCAGCGGGCTCGACTCCCACCCGTCGGTCGACGTCGACTACCAGGAGCAGGTCGGCCAGCTGCACGCCGCGCTGTGGCGGGCGGGGGTGACGGTGGACGTCGTCGCGCCCGGGGCGCCCGTGGACGGCTACCGCCTGGTCGTGGTGCCGACCCTGTACCTGGTCACCGACGAGGCGGCGGCCGTGCTGGCGCGGTACGCCGAGGGCGGCGGGACGCTCGTCGTCACCTACTTCAGCGGCATCGTCGACGAGCACGACCACATCAGGCTCGGGGGCTACCCGGGGGCGTTCCGCGAGGTGCTGGGGGTGCGCACCGAGGAGTTCTTCCCGCTGCGCGCCGGGGAGTCGACCCGGCTGGACGACGGGTCGACCGCGACGGTGTGGACCGAGCTGGTGCACCTGGACGGCGCCGAGGCCGTGCGGCGGCACGAGGACGGCCCGGTGGCCGGCCACCCCGCGGTCACCCGGCGCGAGGTGGGCACGGGGCGGGCGTGGTACCTGGCGACCCGGCTGGCCGACGAGGCGCTGCAGGGCCTGGTCGGCGAGGTCCTGGCCGAGGCCGGCGTCTCACCGGTGGTCGAGCAGCAGCCGGGCCTGGAGGCGGTGCGGCGCCGGGCCGAGGACGGCACGGGGTACCTGTTCCTGATCAACCACGCCGGCGAGGACCGGCGGGTCGAGGTGACCGGTCGCGTGCTCGTGGGCGGCGGCGGCGAGGTGGACGGCGCCGTGGACGTGCCGGCCGGGGCCGTGGTGGTGGTGCGCGAGCCCGCCTCGGGCTGAGCCGGCGCCCCGGGGCCCGTCGGCTGAACCCGTCGGCTGGGCCCGTCGGCTGGGCCCGTCGGCTG
>CADCUY010000184.1 GCA_902806005.1 uncultured Quadrisphaera sp.
CGGCCAGCGCGAGCGCGCCCCCTGCGGCCCCACCGACCACGCGACGGCGGTGGCGGCGGACGGCGCGGGCCTGGACGGCCTTCAGCAGGCCCGGTCGCGGCACGGGGCTCCCCAGCGCACCGCGGACGGCGTCGGCCACCCGCTGCTCGGCGGGGTCGAGCGGGGGGCGCTCCGGCGTCAGGTCAGTGCTGTCCACGCCCCTACGACGCGATCACGGGCCGGTGCGTTGCACCCGATCTCCGCCGGCTGCCACCGGACGGCTCAGGCCGCCACGAGCGCGCGCAGCACGGAGGTGAAGAACCGCAGCCCGTCGGTCCCGTCGAGGCTGGCGCTGCCGCCCGCCGCGAGCGGGTCGGGGCCGAACAGCGGCTCCGTGGCGTGCTCGGGGTGCGGCATCAGCCCCACCACGGTGCCCCGGGCGTCGGTGATGCCGGCGATGTCGCGCAGCGACCCGTTGGGGTTGCCGCCGAGGTAGCGGGCGACCACGCGCCCCTCGCCCTCCAGCGCGTCGAGGGTCGCGGCGTCGGCGACGAAGCCGCCCTCGCCGTTCTTCAGCGGCACCACCACCTCCTCGCCCTCGGCGTAGTCGCCGGTCCAGGCGGTGGCCGTGTTCTCGATCCGCAGGCGCTGGTCGCGGCAGACGAACGTCTGCGCGTCGTTGCGCACCAGCGCCCCGGGCAGCAGGTGCGCCTCGCACAGCACCTGGAAGCCGTTGCAGATGCCGAGCACGGGCATCCCCTCGCGGGCGCGGCGCACCACCTCGGCCATCACCGGCGCGAAGCGGGCGATCGCGCCGGCGCGCAGGTAGTCGCCGTAGCTGAACCCGCCCGGCAGCACCACGGCGTCGACCGCGCGCAGGTCGGCGTCGGCGTGCCACAGCACCACCGGCTCGGCGCCGGCCAGGCGGACGGCGCGGGCGGCGTCCCGGTCGTCCAGGCTGCCCGGGAAGGTGACGACGCCGATCCTGGCGCCCGCGGCGCTCACAGCGCCGCCACCCGGACGACGTCCTCGATCACCGGGTTCGACAGCAGCGTGGTGGCCGCGCGCCCGGCGGCCTCGAGGGCCTCGGGGGTCACCTCGCCGTCCACCTCGAGCTCGAAGCGCTTGCCCTGGCGCACGTCGGCGAAGCCGTCGAGCCCGAGGCGGGGCAGCGCGGCGGCGACGGCGCGACCCTGGGGGTCGAGGATCTCCGGCTTCGGCATGACCTCGACGACGATGCGACCCATGCGCCCAGGGTAGGGCGGGCCGGTGCGGGCGAGGTCTCGCCTCCCGCGCGGGTGCGGGCCCGGGAGCCGGGTACTGCGGGAGCCGCAGCGTCCGGCAGCGGGGCGCTCCTCGACCTCGTCCTCGTGGAGGGTCCGGTGCCGCCGCGGCGCGCTGCCCTGTTCGCCTCGCTCGCGCCCCTCTCGTGGGGCGGTGGCTGCGCCGTCACCCGCTCGTTCCTGCCCGAGGGCGACCCCCTGCTGCTGACCGCCCTGCGCTGCCTTCCTACCGGGGTCCTGCTCATCCTGCTCGGGCCCCTGTGGCCTCCCCGGCGGGCCTGGTGGGGGCGGGTGGCCGTGCTGGCCGCGCTCACCGTGGCGGTGTGCAACGCCTGCGTGGTCTTCAGCGCGCAGCGGCTGCCGAGCGGGGTGGCCGCGGGCGTCAGCAGCACTCCTCCTCGACGAGGGGCTCACCCCGGTGCAGGGCGCGGGGCTGGTGCTGGCGCTGGCCGCGCTGGTGGCCGGTGAGAAGCCGGCGCCCGAACGGTCGAGCGGTGGAGGATGACGTGCGGCGCCGTGTCGTGAGCGCCGCCCCGGCTCCGACTCCCCTGTGACGGGCCCGCAGGGGGCCCGCGACGAGGAGGCAGTGATGAAGTACCTGGTGCTGGTCTACGGCAACGAGCAGATCTGGGGCGACCCGTCGGTCGACTTCGCCGCGCTGGTCGCCGAGGTGGACGCCTTCAACGCCGCGCTGCGGGAGTCGGGGGAGCTGGTGGCGGTCGAGGGCCTAGTGGCGGCGCCCCGGGCCGTGCGGGCCCCGGGCGGGGTGCCGGTGGTCAGCGACGGCCCGTACCTGGAGGCGAAGGAGCACGTGGGCTCCTACTTCGTCGTCGACGTCGCAGACGACGACCGGGCCCTGGAGATCGCCCG
>CADCUY010000185.1 GCA_902806005.1 uncultured Quadrisphaera sp.
GTGCGGGTGCGCTTCGGCGCCGGCGCCGGAGCGGCCTCCGAGGCCTCCTGCGGGACGACCGGGTCGCCGCCGCCGGCCTGCTCGGCGACGTCGGTGGTCTCCGTCGCCGGGGACGCCGCGGAGGGGTCGGCGGCCTTCGGCGCTGCCTGCGGGTCGGCGAGCGCCGGCTCGGCGGACGCCGTCGGCTCGGGCTCGGACGCCGCCTTGGGCTCGGCCGCTGCCGGCGCGGGGGCGTCGTCCAGCTGCTCGCCCACCACGCCCGGCTCCTCGGGCACGGAGGCGCCCTCGACGACCGCGCCGTCGGTGGCCTCCGCGTCCTCGTCCTCGTCGTCGGTGAGCACCACGGGACGGCCCGAGGCGTCGGTGACGACGGCCTGCTCCAGCACCGTGCTCAGGGCCTTGCGGCGGGCCACCTCGGCCAGCACCTGGGGCAGCTGGCCCGACTGCTCCATCGCCTTGGCGAAGGACTGCGCGTCCATCCCGTAGCGGGGCGCCTGCGCCACGATGTACTCGACCAGCTCGCCCTGGTCGACGCGCACCTGGTCGCGGTCGACGATGGTGTCGAGCAGCAGCTGGGCGCGCAGGGCCTTGCGGGCCTCGACGTCCACCTCGGCGCGGTGCTCGTCGTCCTCGAGGCGCGACTCGTTCTCCAGGTGCTGGTGCACCTCGGCCTCGACCAGCGACTCGGGCACCGGCACCTCGACGCTCTCGAGCAGCGCCTCCAGCACCTTGTCGCGCGCCTGCACGCCCTGCTTGAACTCGGCCTCCTGCTCGGCGCGCGAGCGCAGGTCGGCGAGCAGCTCGTCCAGGGTGTCGAACTCGCTGGCCAGCTGCGCGAACTCGTCGTCGGCGTCGGGGAGCTCGCGCACCTTGACCGAGGCGACGGTGACGGTGACGTCGGCCTCCTCGCCGGCGTGGTCGCCGCCGGCCAGCAGCGTGGTGAAGGTGCGGGTCTCGCCCTTGGCCGCGCCGGTGACCGCCTCGTCGACGCCCTCGAGCAGCTGCCCCGAGCCGATCTCGTAGGTGTGCCCGGTGACGGTCTCGATCTCCTCGTCGCCGATGCGGGCGGTCAGGTCGAGGGAGAGGACGTCGCCGGCCTCCGCGGGGCGCTCGACGGCGGCCAGGGTGCCGAAGCGCTGGCGCAGCGCCTCCAGGCGGGTCTGCACGTCCTCGTCGGTGACCTCGACGTCGTCGACGGTCACGGCCAGGGTGGAGAAGTCGGGCAGCTCGATGGTGGGGCGGACGTCGACCTCGGCGGTGAACTCCAGCTGGCTGCCGGCGTCCTCGGGCACCGCGGTGACCTCGACCTGCGGCTGGCCCAGCGGGCGGACGTCGGTCTCGGTGACGGCCTGGCGGTAGAAGCCCGGCAGGGCCTCGTTGATCGCCTCCTGGAGCACCGCGCCGCGGCCGACGCGCTGGTCGATGATCCGCGGCGGCACCTTGCCCTTGCGGAAGCCGGGCACCTGGATCTGCCCGCCGATGGTGCGGTACGCGGCGTCGAGGCTGGGCTTCAGCTCGTCCAGGGGCACCTCGACGGTGAGCTTGACCCGCGTGGGGTTGAGGGTCTCGACAGCGCTCTTCACAGCAGTTCTCCAGGGGTTCGCGGGGGGAGTCAGCGTGCAGCGCTGCAGCGCCGCGACCCGCGATGGTATCGCCGGTGGTCGGGGTACCCGGATTCGAACCGGGGGCCTTCCGCTCCCAAAGCGGACGCGCTACCAAGCTGCGCCACACCCCGCGGGCCCGCGCGCACGGGGGCCCGGGCCGAAGGCTACGCGCTGGGCGGGGGTGCGGGGCGGGAGTCGCGCGCGTCGCTACGCTGGGACGGTGCGCCCGGGTCGGCCGGGCCGCGCGGGTGTAGCTCAATGGTAGAGCCCCAGTCTTCCAAACTGGCTACGCGAGTTCGATTCTCGTCACCCGCTCCCTTGTTCCAGGCCGTTTGCGCAGGTCAAAGGTCTTCGCACCGACCTCGGTCCGAGGACTCATGACCGCAGATGACCGCGCACGACCCGTGTCTGCCGTCGCTGAGGTCACGCGGGCGGGTGGGTACGTGCTGGTCGAAGGACGCTCAGCGGCGTCGTGAGGTGCGCGGACGGCGGGCGGCGGGCACGAGGTCACCGCGTCGAGTCGA
>CADCUY010000186.1 GCA_902806005.1 uncultured Quadrisphaera sp.
CTCGCCGGCCTCGGTGAACGGCGCCAGGTCCACCTCCACGGCGGTCGCGCCCAGCGCGGCCAGGTGCTGCAGAGCTCGCTGCCAGGCGAGCGCCTGGTCGTCGTCGTCGAACGACAGCTGCGACGGCGCCGGCACGGCCACCCGCAGCGCGGCCGGCTCCGGCCTGGCCGCGGCGGGCTGCGCGGCCACGCCGGGCAGCGGGCGAGACCACGGGTCGTCGGGGTCGTAGCGGGCGAGCGCCGCCAGCACCGCGGCTCCATCGGCCACCGAGAGGGCGAACACGCTCGGGCAGTCCAGCGAGCGGCAGGCGGGGAGCACGCCCCGGGTGCTCACCAGCCCGCGACTGGGCTTGACGCCCACGGTGCCGGTGAACGACGCGGGCACCCGCCCGGAGCCGGCGGTGTCGGTGCCGATCGCGAACGTCACCAGGCCGGCGGCGACCGCGACGGCGGAGCCCGAGCTCGAGCCCCCGGGCACGCGGTCGGGGTCGGCCGGGCAGACGGGGGTGCCGTGGGGCGAGCGGGTGCCGGTCAGGCCGGTGGCGAACTGGTCGAGGTTCGTCTTGCCCACCAGCAGGGCCCCGGCCCCCGTCAGCAGGTCGACCAGCGGGGCGCTGGCCGCGGCCGCTCGTCCGCCGGCCGGGAACGCGGCCGTGGTGGGCAGCCCGGCGACGTCGACGTTGTCCTTGACGGCGAAGGGCAGCCCGTACAGCGGGGGCAGGGGGCGCCCCGCCCACCGCTCCTCCAGGGCCGCCGCAGCCGCGAGGGCGCTCTCGCGGCCGACCCGGTGGATCCACACGGCTGCGTCCCCGTGGGCCTCGATCCGGTCGTGGACGGCCTCGACGACATCGACAGGGCGCAGCGAGCCGTCGCGGTAGGCCGCCCGCAGCGCCCCAGCCTGCAGGGTGCCCAGGGCACGGGCCGTGGGCGGCGCGCTCACGCGGCGCCCGCCGGCGCGGGCGCGAGCACGGCCAGCAGGTCCTCGGACTGCGCCACTGCGCCGAACACCCCGCCCTGCATCGTCACCATCTTCAGCGCGGCGCGGTGGTTGCCCGCGTCGGTGGCGCCGGTGCAGTCGGCGAGCAGCAGGCACTCGTAGCCACGGTCGTTGGCGTCGCGCATCGTGGTGTGCACGCAGACGTCGGTGGTGATCCCGGTGATCACCAGGTGGGTGATCCCGCGGGTGCGCAGCAGCAGGTCGAGGTCGGTGGCGTAGAACGCGCCCTTGCCGGGCTTGTCGACGACCGGCTCCCCCGGCAGCGGCGCCACCTCCGGGACGATCTCCCACCCCGGCTCGCCGCGGGTGAGGATGCGCCCGCACGGCCCGAGGTCGCCGATGCCGGCGCCGATGCGCTGGGAGCGCCAGCGCTTGTTCGCCGGGAGGTCGGACAGGTCGGGCCGGTGGCCTTCGCGGGTGTGCACCACCAGCAGCCCCGCCGCCCGCGCGGCGGCCAGCACCCGGGCGGTCGGCTCGAGGCCGGCGCGGGTCAGCGAGAGGTCGTAGCCCATGGCGTCGACGTAGCCGCCGGTGCCGCAGAAGTCGCGCTGCCAGTCGATGAGCAGCAGCGCGGTGCTCGCCGCGGAGAAGGAGCCGTCGTAGGGCCAGGGGTAGGGGTCGGCGGCCACGGGGCCGAACGGCGGGGCGGGCGGGCTCGCCGCCGCAGCGGTCCGGGGCTGGTCGGTCTGGGCGGTCACGGTCGGCTCTCCTCGGGGTCGGGGTCGGCGGTGCGGGTGGGGCGGCGGAGCAGGGCGGCGGTGACGGCGCCGGTGCGCCCGACGGCGCCGAGGACGCCGCCGGACATCTCGACCATCGACAGCGCCGCTCCCTCCAGCGCCGGGTCGTGGGGCACGCAGGCGTCGGCCAGCAGCAGGCACTCGAGCCCGCGGTCGTTCGCGGAGCGCAGCGTCGAGTGCACGCACCCCTCCAGCGGGGCGCCGGCGAGCAGCAGGCGGCGGGTCGCCGCCGTGGTCAGCAGCAGCTCCAGGTCGGAGGCGGAGAAGGCGTCGACCCCCGGGGCGTCCACCGCGCGGTCGACGAGCGCCTCGCCGACCAGGGGCGCCCACGCGGGCCCCGGCGCCGCGGGCAGCGGTGGCCCTGCTCCACCCCGGCGCGGCGCCGGTCGGGTGGT
>CADCUY010000187.1 GCA_902806005.1 uncultured Quadrisphaera sp.
CGCCAGGACGGCGGTGATCGCCAGCTGCACGGGCGTGCGCCGGTGCAGCGGGCGCCGCGCCGCGCGGCGTCGCGCCCGCAGCGGCGGGGCAGCGGTCGGCTCGGGCGCCAGCACGACCTCGAGCAGGTCGGGAGCCGGGAGCGCCGGTGCGGCGTCGGCGACCGTCAGCCGGTCGAGGTCGAGGACCACCGACTGCTGGCCCGTCGTGGTGGCCAGACCGCCCCGCCAGGCGGGGGCCAGGCGCTGCGACGGCAGCGCCGTGATGTCGACCGTGCGGTGCATCGCCGTCCCCCTCGCCGTCCGCCGGGCCGTCCGCGGGGCTGCCGGCCGATCCGGGCCCAGGACGACGGTAGGGCCGCGGCCGCGCGGATCGGCCGCGACGCGCGGGGGCGGCCCCACCTACGCTCCGCGCATGCCCAGCCAGCCGTCCCGCCGCCGGGTGATCCTCGACACCGACCTCTCGATGGGCGCCGTCGGCTCCGAGATCGACGACGGCTTCGCCCTCGCCCTCGCGCTGGCCACCCCCGAGCTGGACGTCGAGCTGGTCACCACGGTGAACGGCAACACCGACGTCGAGAGCGCCGGGCTGCTCACCCTCGCCCTGCTCGAGCGCCTCGGCCGCACCGACGTGCCCGTGGTCGGCGGTGCGGCGGCCCCGCTGGCGAGGCCGGGCGACGTCCGGCGCGCCCCGCAGGCCCTGCGCGACGAGCACGGGCACCGGGCCCTGAGCCCCGGGTACGCCGCCGCGGAGATGGCGCGGGTCGTCACGGCCTCGCCCGGGGAGGTCACCGTGGTCGCCATCGGCCCGCTGACCAACGTGGCGCTCGCCGCGGTGCTCGACCCGGCCTTCGCGGGCGCCGTCGCCGAGGTGGTGGTGATGGGCGGCAGCTTCCTGCGGCACACCAACGAGCTGGCCATGCCGGGGGAGTTCAACGTCTGGGTCGACCCGGAGGCCGCGGACGCGGTGCTCCGCTCGGGGGCGCGGCTGCGCTTCGTCGGGCTCGACGTCACCACCCAGGTGCGGCTGACCAGCGCCGACGCCGCCCGGCTGGAGGCCAGCGGCCGCCCGTTCGCCTCGTTCGCGGGGCGGTGCACGGCGGCCTGGATCGAGCACCGGGCCGCCACCGGCTCCTCCGGCGCCGAGGACGGCGCGTGCGCGATGCACGACCCGCTCGCGGTCGCCGTCGTGGCCCGCCCCGAGCTGGTCACCTGGGCTCCGGCGCGGGTGGAGGTGGTGACCGGGCCGAGCGTGGCGCGCGGGGTGTGCGTGGCCGACCTGCTGCGCGGCGCCGAGCGGCCCGAGCCGAACTGCGAGGTCGCCGTCGCCGTCGACGCGCCGGCGTTCACCGAGCACTTCCTCGGCGCCGTCGAGGCCCTGTAGCCCCGGTCGGTCCCGGGTCGGTCCCGGGTCAGCCCTGGACGGCGGCGACCGCCCAGGCCACGGCGGAGGTGTCGCCGTGCCAGGTCAGCCCCTCGCCGGCGGGCGCGGCGAGGTCGAGCACGAGGTAGGCGGGGATGCCCCACGCGGCGTACGTCGCACGCTTGGTCACCAGGTCCATCGTGCGGCTGCCGGGGGAGACGACCTCCACGGCGACCAGCACGTCCTCGGGCGCGAGGTACGTCGGGTCGGTGGTGTCCGCCCGAGCGACCACGACGTCGGGGATCAGGAGGCTCTCGCCGCCGTCCGCGACGCGGCGCACGTTCGCGCCGGGGTACACCACGACCCCGTCCGGCGCGGCTCCCGCCAGGGCCAGGTGGAGGCGTCCGACGGCCGCCTGGTGGGGGAGGCCCGCGTAGGGGGTCACGATCAGGGTCCCGTCGATGATCTCGTGCTTGGGCCAGGTCGAGTCCTCGGGCAGGTCGGCGATCCGCACCTGCTGCCGCACCCCGAGCGTCTCCACCCGGCCATCATGCTCCTGCGAGAGCAGCACCGGTCCGGGCGGACGGGCCCGGACCCCCGCCCGGCCCGCCCACAATGGCCGCCGTGCCCGCCCTGACCGCCTGCGCCCTGCTGCTGTGGGTGCCCGGGGCCGCGGTGCTCGTGGCGCTGCGGCTGCCGCTGCGGTGGGCCGCCGTCCTGGCCCCCGCCCTGGCCGCGGCGCTGGTCGGGGCCGGGGTGCTGCTGCC
>CADCUY010000188.1 GCA_902806005.1 uncultured Quadrisphaera sp.
CGGCCTCGGACCCCCGGGCGGTCCGGGCGCCGGCGGCGGCCAGCACCCGCGCGGCCAGCGCCTCGACGTCCGGGCCCACCAGGCAGCGCACCGGCGGCGCCGCGGAGCGCAGCGCGGCCACCGCCCGGGCGACGTCGTGGACACCGAGGTTGACGGAGACAGCGGCCACGGGGCACTCCTCAGCGAGACGGCGGCAGGGGAGGGTGGGCCCGGGCGGGCTGCCCGAGCCCCCTGCCGCCGATCACGCTAGCGCCCCGGGTCAGGGCTGGAGGACCACCTTGATGCAGCCGTCCTCCTTCTTCTGGAAGATGTCGTAGCCGTGCGGCGCCTGCTCCAGGGGCAGGCGGTGGGTGGCCAGGACGTCGACGCCCAGCGGGTCGCCGTCGGCCATCAGCACCGGCACCGTCTCGTCGGTCCACCGGTGCACGTGGCACTGGCCCATCCGCAGCTGCAGGCCGCGGTCGAAGATCTCCATCCACGGGGTGGGGTTCTTCTCCCCGCCGTAGACGCCGCTGATCGAGACGGTGCCGCCGCGCCGGCAGGCCTTGAACGCCGTCTCCAGCGCCGCCATCCGGTCGACCGCCGCGACGTCGATGAAGGGCTTCGCGACCGCGTCGGGCAGCAGGCCCGCCGCCTGCTGGGCCAGCTTGGCCGGGGCGTCGCCGTGGGCCTCCATGCCCACGGCCTCGAACACGGCATCGGCGCCGCGGCCGCCGGTCAGCTCGAGCAGCGCCTGCGTGGGGTCGGTGTCGCGCATGTCGACGACCTCCGCGCCGCGCTCGGCCGCTGCCAGCAGCCTCTCGGGCACGAGGTCGACGCCGATCACCCGCTCGACGCCGAGGTGCTTGGCGATCGAGACGCCGACCAGCCCGATCGGCCCGAGCCCGAGGACGGCGAGGGTGCCCCCGGGCGGGGTGTCGGCGTAGCGGACGCCCTGCCAGGCGGTGGAGACGACGTCGGAGAGGTAGAGGAAGTGCTCGTCGGGGCGGTCGTCCTCGATCTTGATCGGCCCGAACTGCGCCTGGGGCACCCGCAGGTACTCCGCCTGACCTCCGGGCACGTTCCCGTAGAGCTTGGTGTAGCCGAACAGGGAGGCGCCCTTGCCGTGCGCGCGGTCCTGCGTGGTCTCGCACTGGGCGAAGAGCTGCTTCGAGCACATGTAGCAGTGGCCGCAGGAGATGTTGAACGGGACGACGACGCGGTCGCCGGGCCTGATGTGCGTGACGGCGGAGCCGACCTCCTGCACGACGCCCATCGGCTCGTGGCCCAGCACCGAGCCCGGGTCGATGAACGGGCCGAGCACCTCGTACAGGTGCAGGTCGGAGCCGCAGATCGCCGTCGAGGTGATCTTGACGATGGCGTCGGTCGGTTCCTGGATGACCGGGTCGGGCACCTCCTCGACGGAGACGCTCCGCTTGCCCTGCCAGGTGAGTGCTCTCATGCCGATGATCTACCCGGCGGGTCGCCGTCCATGCGCCTGGCCGCAAGTGTCCGCCGCGGGACGCGGATCCTGCACGGGGGCCCGCGTCCGCGGGCTCCGCGGGCCGGCCCGGCGCGGCGTCGGCCGTCAGGCGCTGGCGCCCGACGCGCGCTGGTGCAGGTAGCCGAGCGCCCCGGCGGCCTCACCGGCGCGGACGGCGTCGCGCCACTGCCGGTAGACCATCCGCGCGACGTCGTCGGAGGCGTGCCCCCGGCCGAACTCCCGCCCGGTCAGGTGCTCCCAGGACTCGACGAACTCGGTCAGGTGCACGCGGTGCAGCGGCAGCGCCGCGAGCCGCACGAGGTTGCGCACCAGCCCGGCCGCGAGCACGCCCACGACGGCCAGGGCGAGGACGGGGTGGCCCGCCGCCCACAGCAGCAGCCCGGCGACCAGGCCCGCGACGCCGACGGCGTTGACCGCGCCGAGGCGGTGCAGCAGCTGGCGGGGGGCGGACGCGGCGGCGGAGAGGAGGGGCACGGGGCGAGGGTGCCGTGTCGGTGCCCTCGCTGCCAACCGCAGCCTCCACCCGGACCACCGGGGGCACGCAGGGTGGCGCGCCGTCGACCCCGGGCCGACCGCCGCCGCGGCCGGCGAGCGCGCCCGCTCCCGCGCGCCGGCGCCAGCGGCGCAGCCCCACGACGGCGGC
>CADCUY010000189.1 GCA_902806005.1 uncultured Quadrisphaera sp.
GCTGATCGGCGACCCCGGCGCCGCGGTGCGCTGGGGGCTGCCCGTGGTGCGCGCCGTGGTCGACCTGACCCTGGCGGTCACCCTCGGCGGCCTGCTGCTGCTGGCCGCCGTCGTCCCGCAGCGCTCGCCGGCGTGGGCGCGCGCCGCCGCGGTGGTCACCGCGGCCGCCGTGACGTGGGCCCTGGGGTCGGTGGCGTGGCTGGTGCTGGCCTTCGCCGAGGCCCTCGGGGCGCCGCTGAGCGACCCGGCGTTCGGCGACCGGCTGGCCTTCTTCGCCACCGAGGTCGAGGCCGGGCAGCTGCTGGCCGTGGGCGCGGTCCTCGCCGTGGTCGCCGCGACGGTGCCCGCCGCGGGCCTGCGCACCCCGACCGGCGCGGCGTGGGCCCTGGTGCTCACGCTGGTCGCGATCGTGCCCGTGGCCCTGGGCGGGCACGCCTCCGGCACCGCCGGCCACCGCACCGCCGTCAGCGGCTGGGGCCTGCACGCCGTGGGCATCGGCGCCTGGGTGGGAGGGCTGCTCGTGGTCGCCCTGCTCCCGCGCCTGCTCGGCCGCGACCTGCCGGCCACCGCGCGGCGCTTCTCGGCGCTCGCCGGGTGGGCCTTCGTCCTCGTGGTGGTCTCCGGGGTGGCCCTGGCCACCACCCGGCTGCCCGACCTCGCCGCGCTCGGCTCGACCTACGGCCTGCTCGTGCTGGCCAAGACCGCGGCCACCCTGGCGCTCGGCGCCGCGGGGTGGTGGCACCGGCGGGCCACCGTGGCCGCCCTGGACGCCGCCGGCAGCCGCGCCACCGCGCTGTTCTGGCGCCTGGTCGCCGCCGAGGTGGTGCTCATGGCCGCCACCGTCGGGCTCGGCGTCGCCCTCTCGCGCTCCGCGACCCCGCCGCAGCCCCCGGACGACGCGGACGTGCTGGTCGCGACCGGCGAGGTCGCGCCCCCGCTGCCGCTCACCGCCGCCCGCTTCCTCACCGAGACCCGCTTCGACGTGCTGTGGCTCGTGGTCGTCGCCGCCATGCTCATCGCCTACCTGCGCTGGGTGGCCCGGCTGCGCGCGCGCGGCGACGAGTGGCCGCTGGGGCGCACCCTGAGCTGGCTCGCCGGCTGCGCGGTGCTCGCGTGGGTGACCAGCGTGGGCCCGGCGGCCTACGCCGAGGTGCTCTTCAGCGCCCACATGGTCGCCCACATGGTCCTGACCATGGTCGTCCCGCCGCTGCTGGTCGTCGGGGCCCCGGTGACCCTGGCGGTGCGGGCCCTGGCCCGGCGCCGGGACGGCACCCGCGGCCCCCGGGAGTGGCTGCTGGTGCTCGTGCACTCGCGCCCCGCGGCCTTCGTCTCGCGCCCGGTGGTGGCCGCGGTGCTGTTCGCCGGCAGCATCGTCGTCTTCTACTACACCGACCTGTTCGGGCTGGCCCTGAGCACCCACGTCGGCCACGAGCTGATGCAGGTGCACTTCCTGGCCACCGGCTACCTCTTCGCCACGGTCCTGATCGGGGTCGACCCCGGCGCCCCGCGGCCCGCCTACCCGATGCGCCTGATGCTGCTGCTGGGGACCATGGCGTTCCACGCCTTCTTCGGGGTGTCGCTGATGTCGTCCGAGGCGCTGCTGCAGGCCGGGTGGTTCACCTCCCTCGGCCTCGGGGTCGACGCGCTGGCCGACCAGCGCACCGGCGGGGGCATCGCCTGGGGCATCGGCGAGCTGCCCACCGTGGTGGTCGCGATCGTCCTGGCCGTGCAGTGGTCGCGCTCGGACGAGCGCGAGGCCCGGCGCAGCGACCGCACGGCCGACCGCGACGACGACGCCGCGCTCGCCGGCTACAACGCCATGCTCGGCCGGATCGGCGCCGAGGTCGAGCGCCGCCAGCAGTGAGCCCGGGGGCCAGGACCGGGCGGGGGCCCCGGGTGCGGGCGCCGGAGCTGCGCGGCCGCCGCTGGGTGGGTGCGGGCGGCGTCGACCCCTCCCTCGCCGCGCTGCGGGGCCGGGTGGTGGTGCTGCACTTCTGGACCGCCGGGTGCGTCAACTGCGCGCACGCGCTCGAGCAGCTGCGCGCGCTGGAGGCCGAGCTCGCCGACGTGCTGAGCGTCGTGGGGGTGCACGCGCCGAAGTTCCCCCACGAGGCGGCGCCGGAG
>CADCUY010000190.1 GCA_902806005.1 uncultured Quadrisphaera sp.
GGGCGGGCCGGGCGGGCCACCGGCACCGCCACCACGGGCGCGGGGAGGGCTGCGGGCGCGGGCGCCGCGTGCGGCCGAGGGCGCGGGTGGCGCTCGGCGGGCGGCATGCGGCCACTGTAACTTCGGCACTCCGGCCGGGGCCGTGTTCGACGCGGCACCGTCGCCCGCGTCCGCTCGTGGTTCCACGTGGTGAGCTCGCTCCTCGCGGCCGCTCCCAGCCGGCGCACGGACGACCGGCCCGGCGCGCGTCTGGCAGGCTGGGCGACCGTGCCCGAGCCGGACCCCGACGTCGTCGCCGCCATCCAGCGCCGCGCGGTCGCCGAGCTGGTGCGGATCGCGCCGCTCGCCCTGGAGCTGGGCCGGCTGTTCGCCGACGCGGGGCACGAGCTCGCCCTGGTGGGCGGCCCCGTCCGCGACGCGTTCCTCGGCCGCCTCGCCGACCTGCCCGACCTGGACTTCGCGACGTCCGCGCGCCCCGACGCCACCCAGGCCCTGCTGGCGCGCTGGGGCGACGCGCACTGGGACATCGGCAAGGAGTACGGCACGATCGGCGCCAAGCGGGGTGGCGTCGTCGTCGAGGTCACCACGTACCGGGCCGACACCTACGACCCCGCCTCCCGCAAGCCGCAGGTGGCCTTCGGCGACAGCCTCGAGGGCGACCTGCACCGGCGCGACCTCACCATCAACGCCATGGCGGTGCGCCTGCCCGAGCTGGCGCTGGTCGACCCGCACGGCGGCCTGGACGACCTCGCCGCCCGCGAGCTGCGCACCCCCGCCCCCGCGGAGCAGTCCTTCGACGACGACCCCCTGCGGATGGTGCGCGCGGCCCGCTTCGCCTCGCAGCTGGAGGTCACCGCCTCGCCCGAGGTCGTCGGCGCGATGACGGCGATGGCCCCGCGGATCGCCATCGTCGCCGCCGAGCGGGTGCGCACCGAGCTCGAGAAGCTGCTGCTCGGGGCCGCCCCGCGGGCCGGGCTCGCCCTGCTGGTGGAGACGGGCCTCGCCGAGCAGGTGCTGCCCGAGCTGCCGGCGATGCGGCTGACCATCGACGAGCACCACCGCCACAAGGACGTCTACGAGCACTCGCTGACCGTGCTCGACCAGGCGATCGCCCTGGAGCGGCGCTACACGGGCGGCCCCGACCTGGTGCTGCGGCTGGCGGCGCTGCTGCACGACGTCGGCAAGCCGTCGACGCGGAAGTTCGAGCGGGGCGGCGCCGTGAGCTTCCACCACCACGAGGTGGTGGGCGCGAAGATGGTGGCCCGGCGGCTGAAGGCGCTGCGCTTCGACAAGGAGACGACGAAGGCGGTCGCGCGCCTGGTCGAGCTGCACCTGCGCTTCCACGGGTACGGCGACGGCGCCTGGACCGACTCCGCGGTGCGCCGCTACGTGACCGACGCGGGGCCGCTGCTGCCCCGGCTGCACGCGCTGACCCGCGCCGACTCGACCACGCGCAACCAGCGCAAGGCCGCCCGGCTCTCGGCGGCGTACGACGGGCTCGAGGAGCGGATCGCGCGGCTGGCCGAGGAGGAGGAGCTGGCCGCGGTGCGCCCCGAGCTCGACGGCACGGCGATCATGGCGCTGCTCGGCGTGCCGCCCGGGCCGGTGGTGGGCCGGGCGTACCAGCACCTGCTGCAGGTGCGCCTCGACGCCGGGGTGATCGGCGAGGAGCACGCGCGGGCCGAGCTGCTGGACTGGTGGTCGCGCCAGCCCGAGTCCCAGGGCGGCTGAGCGGGTCCGCCGCAGCTCTGACTCCGCGGCCGATGCGGGGCACTCTGCCCCATGAGCGCCCTCCCGCGGCCCGGTCCAGGGCGCTCTCCGCTGAGAGTGCCCGTTCGCGGCCCGTGGACGGCCACTCTCCCGGAGAAGTGCGCTCAGGGCCCCGCTGGGAGGCCGTCTCTCGGGGAAGGACAGGTGCCCCGCGGGTCCGCGGGCGGCGTCAGGCAGCGCGCGCGGCGCGGCGCCGGGTGAGCGCCCGGTACCCCCACCCCAGGCCCACCCACCACGCGGCGAGGGCCGCCAGCACCGGCGGCGACCACCCGTCGTCCGGCAGCACCAGCGCCGCCAGCGCGGTCGAGGCGATCAGCGCCACGTTGAAGCACAGGTCGTAGACCACGA
>CADCUY010000191.1 GCA_902806005.1 uncultured Quadrisphaera sp.
GGTGGCGCCGACGGCGACGTCCGCGTCCTCGTGGCCGGTGCCGGTGAGCAGGGCGCTGCTGGCGGTGACGGTCGTTCCGTCCTCGCCGTCGGCGCGCTCCACCAGGTACCCGGCCAGGTCGGCGGCGCCGGCCCCGGTCAGGGCGGGCCAGGTGACGGCGACGCGGGTGCCGGCGACGGCGGCGCTGGGGGTGCCCACGGTGGCGGGGGCGGCGTCGTCGAGGGCGGCGTAGTCGTCGAAGCGGCTGACCACGGCCACGGTCTCGAGCTCGTTGCGCTTGGTGGCGAAGACGCCGGCCCAGGTGTCGACGCCGGGCACGGCGCGGTAGCCGCGCACCTTGGCGGGGCGGGCCTCGTCGTCGAAGAACCAGGTGGGCACGGTCAGCGAGCTGCGGGTGCCCGCGGTGACCGGCACGAAGGGGCCGCCGCCGAGGGCGTACGAGCCCCGGACCACGCCGGTGGCGGGGTCGGCGCGCAGCACCAGGCGCACCCCGGCGGTGGCGTCCAGGCCCCCGGCCGGGGCGACGTTGATCTCGTCGGCGGAGCCGACGTAGGTGACGCCGGCCTCCTCGCGGTGCAGCTGCACGCGCACCCGGTTCGCGCCGGCGTTGACGGCGACGAGCTTGACGTAGCTGTCCTGGTCCAGGCCCACCCAGACGCCGGCCTGCTCGGCGTTGTCGGTGGCGTCGGTGTACGGGCGCACCGTGGTCTCGAGCCGGAACGGGGCGCTGGGGCTGATGCCGCTGCCGAGGGCGTTGACCTGCTTGTTGACCTCGCCGGTGGTGGAGCCGGAGAACGCGATGCCCTTCTGGGCGGTGACCGCGAGCGCGCCGTCGGCGACGGCGAGCTGACCGGGCTGGTAGGCCCCGCCGGTGGCGCCCGAGGGCTGCACGGCGGTGAAGCCGGTGCCCTGGCCCGGGGTCGCGGCGTCGAGCCCGCCCTCGGTGCCGTCGAACGTCAGCCGGGTCGGGATCGGGGCGTCGAGGGCGTCGCAGGACAGCACCGACCACGGCGGGCAGGCGGCCTCGGCCACCGGCGTCGCGGTGGGCGTGGCGGTGACGTAGTCGCTGGTGTCGGCGGTGTTGCCCGCGGCGTCGCGGGCGACCACGGCGTAGCGGTAGGTGGTGCCGTTGGTCACCGTCGCGTCGGTGTGCCCGGCGGTGGTGACCACCGCGACCTGGGTGCCGGCGCCGGTGGCGGAGTCGGTGCGCAGCACCTGGTAGCTGGCGGCGTCCGCGGGCCCGTTCCAGGCCAGGGTCACGCTGCCGTCGCCGGGGGTGGCGCTGAGGGCGCCGATCTCGGCGGGGGCGGTGGTGTCGCCCGAGCGCAGGGTGAAGTCGGCGAAGGCGTAGGTCAGGGGCGTGGTGGTGGTGTCGCTGCGGCGGGTGGCGAAGACGCCGGCGGCGGCCTCGACGGTGGCGCTGGTGGCCGCGTCGTCCAGCACGCGGCCGTCGATCCCGACCGGCCCGCCGGGCACGTCGACCCAGGCGGAGGTGCCCTCGACGCGGTACTGCCCGGTGGCGGTGCCGGCGGAGGGGCGCACCGTCAGGCGCAGCGCCACGTCCTTGCCGGCCAGGGCCACGGCGGTGCCGCGCTCGTCGGCGGTGCCCGCGCCGGCGGAGACCCCGCCGAGCTCGCGCGCCAGCTGCACGGAGCTGGTGCCGCTGCCGCTGTTGACCAGGACCAGCTTGACCAGGTCGTCCTGCGAGCGGCCCAGCCACAGGCCGGCCTGCTTGGCGCCGGCGGCGGCGTTGACCACCGGGGAGTCGAGGGTGGTCTCCAGGACGACGTCGTCGGCGCCCGGCACGGGGACGCCGAGGGCGTTGTCGAGGAGGTTGTAGTCGCCGGTGCCGCCGGTGGCCGCGGCGCGGTACTGGATGCCGGCGGTGGGGGTGATCACCAGGGCGCCGCCGGCCACGGTGCGGGCGGCGGGCTGGTCGGGCGAGCCGGCGGGGGCCGTGGGCCGGGGGCCGTAGGGCTGCACGACGGTGAAGCCGAGGGGGGCGCCGGCGCCGGCCAGCAGCGGGCCGGCGCCGGCGACCGGCTCGGCGTCGGTGACGTCGAAGGTGAACGCGTGCACCACCGGCGGCTCGACGACCGTGGCCGCGCTCGCGGCG
>CADCUY010000192.1 GCA_902806005.1 uncultured Quadrisphaera sp.
CCGGTGAGCACCAGGGGGGCGGCGCCCGCGTCGCGCCGGTCGTCGGCGACGACCACCTCGGCCGGCGCGGGGCCGGACTGCGCCGCCAGGGTGTCGAGCAGGCGCTGCAGGCTCGGCCGCCCCACGCTGGGGACGACCACGGCGAAGGCCGGGCCGGGCGCTGCGGGCGGCGTCACGAGCCGGCCGCGCTGGCGGTGCCGGGTGCGAACAGCGCGGCGCGGCGCACCAGGTGCGGGCCGAGGACCAGCGCGTCCACCGGGGCGGAGCCGAACAGCTCCAGGGCGTCGCGGGGGTCGTCGACCATCGGCCGGCCGGCGGTGTTCAGGCTGGTGTTGACGAGCACCGGCAGCCCGGTGCGGGCCTCGAAGGCGCGGATCAGGGCCGCGATCCCGGCGTTGGTCGTGTCGTCGACGGTCTGGATCCGGGCCGTGCCGTCCACGTGGACCACCGCGGGGATGCGCTCGCGCCACTGCGGGCGCACGTCGTGCACGAAGAGCATGTACGGGCTCGGCACCGGCCCGCCGGTGAAGACCTCGTCGGCGCGCTCGGTGAGCACCATCGGCGCGATGGGCCGGAACTGCTCGCGGCCCTTGACGTCGTTCATCCGCTCCACGTTGGCCGCGTGGCCGGGGTGCGCCAGCAGGGAGCGGTGCCCCAGGGCGCGCGGCCCGAACTCGGCGCGGCCGGAGAACCAGGCGACCACCCCGTCGGCGGCCAGCACGTCGGCGACCTCGCCGGCCAGGTCGGCCGGGGTGGTGAACGGCACCTTCGCCCGCTCCAGCCAGGCCGCGAGGTCGGCGTCGTCCCAGGACCGCCCCAGCGCGGCGGTGCCCATCGGCTCGGGCACGCGCCCGTGCTCGGCGCTGATCTGCAGCGCGGCGCCCAGCGCCGTGCCGGAGTCGCCGGCGGCCGGCTGCACCCAGACCTCCTCGAAGGGCGTCTCGCGCCAGATCCGCGTGTTCGCCACGCAGTTCAGCGCCGTGCCGCCGGCCATCGTCAGGAGCCGGTCGCCGGTGCGCTCGTGCAGCCAGGTGGCCAGGTCGACCAGGACCTCCTCGGTGAGCGCCTGCACCGACGCGGCCAGGTCGGCGTGCTCGGGCGCCCAGTCGGTGGCGTCGGGGGAGCGCCGCGGCGCCCAGCGCGACCAGTCGGGCTCGGGGGCGACGAAGGAGCCGTCGCCGGTCGCGTGCACCAGCTCGCGCAGCTCCGCCAGGTGCCGCGGCCGCCCGTAGGAGGCCATCGCCATCACCTTGAACTCGTCGGAGGAGCGCAGGAAGCCCAGGTGGTCGGTGAGCGACTCGTAGACCAGGCCCAGCGAGTGGGGCAGCTCGGTGGTGGCGAGCACCTCGAGCTTGCCGTCGACGTAGCGGCCCGACAGGTGCGAGCCGCGCTCGCCGCGCCCGTCGAGGACGAGCACGCTGTTCGTCGGCGAGGGCCCGGCGAGCCCGCACGACGCCGCGTGGGCCACGTGGTGCGGGACGTGCACGACCTTGGCCGGGTCGAGCCCCGGCAGGGCGGTGGCGAGGAAGCCGGGGGCCTTCTGCGCGTAGGTGACCCGCAGGTGGTCCCAGGGGTCGGACAGGCCCATCTCCTCGGCCGGCCGGGTCATCGCCGGGTCGAAGGCGTAGCCCACGGCGTCGAGGTCGGCCGGGGTCAGCCCCGCCTCCTCCAGGCACCAGCGCATCGCCAGCTCGGGCAGCTCCCAGGCGGAGAAGGGCACCGGGCGCTTGCCGTGCTTGCGCCGGCTGAAGCGCTCCTCCTCCGCGGCCGCGACCACGCGGCCGTCGACCACGAGGGCCGCCGAGGAGTCGTGGAAGACGGCGTTCACGCCCAGGACCTTCATGGGCACTTCCTACCGCCCGCCCCTGACATCCACCTTCCGGGTGTCCCTCGTCAGGCTGACGGCGGCTCGCCAGCGGTGCCACCGCGCCACTGTCGGTGGTGCGGTGCAGGGTGTCCCGGTGACCACGACGACCCCCGCACCCCCGCACAGCGCGAGCCCGCCGCCCCGCGCGCTGGCCACGGTCGACCCGTCGACCGGGCGTCCCGGGCCGCCGGTGGTGTGCGCGAGCGACGCCGAGGTCGACGCCGCCCTCGCCCGCGCCGACGCCGCC
>CADCUY010000193.1 GCA_902806005.1 uncultured Quadrisphaera sp.
CCACCCGCGACCCGCGGTGGCGCGTGGTCCTCGCCGCCGCGGACGCGCGGGCGGCGTCCGGGATCGAGTCGCTCGCCCGGGTGGAGCTGGTCGAGGCGCTGCGCTCGCTGGGCCTCACGGTGGAGGTGCAGGTCGGCCTGCGCGGCGTGGGCGCCGTCGACCTGCTCGTCGACGGCTGGCTGGTCGTCGAGCTCGACGGCTTCGCCTTCCACGCCGACCGCGCCAGCTACCGCGAGGACCGGCGCCGCACCCAGGTGCTCACCCGTCACGGCTGCGCCTGGCTGCGCTCCACCTACGAGGACGTCGTCCGCTCACGCGGAGACCTGGCGGGGCAGGTGCTGCAGGCGTGGTCGCGCGGCCGGTCGCCGGGCTTCCGCAGCCTGCGCGCCCCGTGACCGCGGCGGTCACCAGCATGCTGGGGGAAGGACCGACACGCCGGCGGGAACCGCGGTCCGGACGGTCCGCGCCGGCGTTCGCGCAGCATGCTGGTGAGGCGCTCCCCGCTACCGCTACCGGACCGCCCAGCGGCTCAGCGGGCGGCGAACGCCGCGTCGAAGGCCGCCGCCGGCGGGTCGAAGGCGTGCGAGCGCACGAACGCCAGCGCCTCCGGCGCGCCCACCAGCCGGTCCATGCCCGCGTCCTCCCACTCCACCGACAGCGGCCCGGCGTAGCCGATGGTGTTGAGCATCCGGAACGCCTGCTCCCACGGGACGTCGCCGCGCCCCACCGAGGCGAAGTCCCACCCCCGGCGGGGGTCGGCCCACGGCAGGTGCGAGCCGAGGCGCCCGTTGCGCCCGTTGCCGACCTGGCGGCGGGAGTCCTTGCAGTGCACGTGGTAGATCCGCTCGCGGTAGTCCCACAGGAACCCGACGGGGTCGAGGTCCTGCCAGACGAAGTGGCTGGGGTCCCAGTTGAGCCCGAACGCCGGGCGGTGCCCGATCGCCTCGAGCGTCCGCTGGGTGGTCCAGTAGTCGTAGGCGATCTCGCTCGGGTGCACCTCGTGGGCGAAGCGGACCCCCACCTCGTCGAAGACGTCGAGCACCGGGTTCCACCGGTCGGCGAAGTCGGCGTACCCGGCGTCGACCATCGCCGGGGTGGCCGGCGGGAACATGGCGACGTACTTCCAGATCGAGCTGCCCGTGAACCCGGTGACCGTGCGCACCCCGAGGCGGGCCGCGGTGCGCGCCGTCAACGCCATCTCCTCGGCCGCCCGCGCCCGCACCCCCTCGGGGTCGCCGTCGCCCCACACCCGGTCGGAGACGATCGCGCGGTGGCGCTCGTCGATCGGGTCGTCGCACACCACCTGGCCCTTGAGGTGGTTGGCGATGGCGAACACCTGCAGCCCGTGCCGCTCGAGCACGTCCTTCTTCTGCGCGATGTACGCGTCGTCCTCGGCGCCGCGCCAGGGGTCGAGGTGGTCGCCCCAGCACGCGATCTCCAGGCCGTCGAAGCCCCAGCCGGCGGCCAGGCGCGCGACCTCCTCGAACGGCAGGTCGGCCCACTGGCCGGTGAACAGGGTGACGGGTCGGGCCACGTCGGTGCTCCTCTCCTCGTGCTCTCAGGCGGTGGCGGACGCCAGCGGCCGGGTGCCGTTCGCCGCGGGCGCCGGCGGCGGGCCGACCGGCGTCCAGGCGCTGTCCGCGGCCGCGGAGCGCTCGACGGCGTCGAGCACCCGCTGCACCGCGAGCCCGTCGGCGAACGACGGGGTGGGCTGGCGCCCGGCGGCGAGGTCGCCGACGAGGTCGACCACCTGGTGGGTGAAGGCGTGCTCGTAGCCCAGGCCGTGCCCGGCCGGCCACCACGCCGCCAGGTAGGGGTGGCTCGGCTCGGTCACCTGGATGCGCCGGAAGCCGTTCGTGGCGGCGTCCTGCGTGGCGTCGTAGTACTCGAGGGCGTTCATGTCCTCGAAGTCGAAGGCCACCGACCCGGTGCTGCCGCTGACCTCGATCCGGATGGCGTTCTTCCGGCCCCAGGCCATCCGCGTCGCCTCGAAGGTGCCCACCACCCCGCCGTCCAGGCGGGCGAGGAACAGCGCCGCGTCGTCCACCGTCACCGGCCCCCGCTCGGCGCCCGCGGCGCTGGTGCCGCCGAGCGCCGAGGAGGCGGAGGCCACCGGGCGCTCGTGGACGAAGGTCTCCATCAGGGCGCTGACCCCGGTGACCGACCGCCCGGTGATGAACTGCGCGAGGTCGATGATGTGGGCGCCGATGTCGCCGAGCGCCCCCGAGCCGGCCAGGGCCTTGTCGAGCCGCCACGACAGCGGCGCGTCCTCGTCGGCGATCCAGTCCTGCAGGTACTGGGCGCGCACCTGCCGGACGGCGCCGATGCGGCCGTCGGCGACCAGCTGGCGGGCCAGCGCCACGGCCGGCACGCGCCGGTAGGTGAAGCCCACCATCGCCAGCGCGCCGCCGGGCGCCGCGGCCTCGGCGGCCCGCGCCATCACCTCGGCCTCCGCCAGGGTGTTGGCCAGCGGCTTCTCGCACAGCACGTGCTTGCCCGCCGCGAGCGCGGCGACGGCGATCTCGGCGTGGGTCTGGCCCGGGGAGGCGATGTCGACGAGGTCGACGTCGTCGCGGTCGACCAGGCGCCGCCAGTCGGTCTCGACGGCGCCCCAGCCGAGCCGCTGCGCCGCCGCGGCCGTGCGCGCCGGGTCGCGCCCGCCGAGCACCTGCATCACCGGGGCCAGCGGCAGGTCGAAGAACCGCGGCGCCACCCGCCACGCCTGGGAGTGGGCGGCGCCCATGAAGGCGTGGCCGACCATCCCCACGCGCAGCTGCGGCCGAGGCCCGGGCGGCTGCGCGGCGTCGGTGCCCCCGCTCACGACTCGAACGCCGTGGGCAGGTACTGGTCGACGTTCTCGCTGGTGACGACCGGGGCGTACAGCTGCACGGTGCGCGGCACCTCGACCTCGACCAGGTCGCCCAGGGCCTTCTGCTGCACGATCAGCCGCGCCAGGCGGATGCCGTCGGCAGCCTGGGTGGAGGGGTAGATGACGGTGGCCTTGACCACGCTGTCGCCCTCCTGGATCTCGCGCATGACGTTGGCCGAGCCGGCGCCGCCGACCATGACGAACTCGTCGCGCCCGGCCGCGTCGATCGCGGCGAGCACGCCGACGCCCTGGTCGTCGTCGTGGTTCCACAGGCCGTCGATCTGCGGGGCGGCCTGCAGGAGGTTGGCCGCGGCGGCCTCCCCGCCCTGCACGGTGAAGTCGGCGGCGACGCGGTTGTCGACGTCGAGGCCGCACTCGGCCAGGGCGTCCGCGAAGCCCTGCGACCGGTCCTGGGTGAGCGGCAGGGAGTCGATGCCGGCGATCTCGGCGACCACCGCGTCGGGGTTCTCGCCCAGCTGCTCGCACAGGTAGGCGCCGGCCGAGACGCCCATGCCGTAGTTGTCGCCGAGCACCGTGGTGCGCGCGGCGTTCGGGTCGGAGAACTCCCGGTCGACGTTGACCACGGTGATCCCCGCCTCCATGGCCTGCAGCGCGACCGGGGTGAGGGCTGCGCCGTCGAAGGGCAGCAGGACGATGGCGTCGACGCCGTCGTTGATGAACTGCTCGACCTGGCTGATCTGCACGTTGACGTCGTTGGTGCCCTCGGCGACGCGCAGCTCGACGTCCTCGTACTTCTCGGCCTCGGCCTCGGCGGCGCGGGTGATCGAGCTCATCCAGCCGTGGTCGGCGGCGGGGGCCGAGAAGCCGATGGTCACGGTGTCGCCGGGCTCGTCGTTGGCGACCGCCGCCTGCTGCGGGGCGTCGTCCTGGGGGGCCTCCGGGGTGTTCGAGGTGCACCCGGCGAGGAGCAGGGCGCCCACGAGCAGGGGGGCGGTGGTGAGGGTGGCGCGGCGCCGCAGCGGCTCCGGTGCGGACATGGTTCCTCCTGGTGGGTGGGGCGGTGGGTGGTGCGGGGGAACGGGCGCCGGGGCTCCGGCGCCCGGGGGTCAGGTGCGGCGCGAGGTGCGGGCGAAGCGCTGCTGCAGCAGCACGGCGGCGACGATGATCACGCCCTTGGCCACCTGCTGCACGGAGCTCGAGACGTCGTTCTGGATGAACACGTTGGTCAGCGTCGAGAAGAGGAGGACGCCGAGCACGGTGCCGACGATCGTGCCGCGCCCGCCGGCGAGCAGGGTGCCGCCGACGACCACGGCGGCGATGGCGTCGAGCTCGTAGAGGGACCCGTTGGTGGACGAGCCCGACGTGGTGCGCGCCAGCAGCAGCACGGCGGCGATGCCGGCGGTCGCCCCGCTGAGCACGTACAGCAGCACGGTGTGCCGCTGGACGCGGATGCCGGCCAGGCGCGCGGCCTCGGGGTTGCCGCCGACGGCGACCGTGCGGCGCCCGAACGTCGTCCGGTTGAGCAGGAACCACCCGGCGACGGCGACGGCGGCGAAGGTCCACACCAGCACGGGGACGCCGAGGAGGTCGCCGCGGAAGACGTCGAGGAACGGGTCGACGCTGACGATCTGGTTGCGCCGGTCCGAGATGATCTCCGCGAGCCCGCGGGCGGCCACGAGCATCGCCAGGGTGGCCAGGAACGCGACGACGCGGCCGTAGGCGATGAGCACCCCGTTGACCAGCCCGGCGACCATCCCCACGCCCACCGCGGTGGTGACGATGACGATCCAGTGGGTGTCTCGGGCGATGGCCTGGGTGGCCACCGTGGTGGCCCACACGGAGGCCAGGCCGAGGACCGACCCCACCGACAGGTCGATCCCCCCGCCGGTGATGACGAACGTCATCCCGATGCTCAGCACCCCGATGACGGCGGCCAGGCGCAGCACGGTCAGGGCGTTGTCGACGCTGGCGAACCGCTCGCCCGCGGTGGCGGTGCCGACGACGCACAGCAGCAGCAGGGCGATGACCAGCCCCAGGCTGCGCACGGCGCTCGACCCCGCGAGCTGCTGCCAGCGGCTCCCCGTGGCGGCGGGGGCGGCGGCCGCGAGGGCCTCGACCCGGCTGAGGTCCCCCGGGGGGTCGGCGGGTGCCGTGGGCGGGGCTGACTGCTCGCTCATGCGGAGCGTCCTTCCGGTGAGGCGGTCATGACCAGGTCGAGGACCCGGTGCTCGTCGATGTCGGCGGTGGGCCCGGTGTGCACCACGCGGCCCTCGGCGAGGACCAGCACCCGGTCGGCGAGGCCGAGCACCTCCTCGATCTCGCTGGAGACGACGACCACGGCGGCCCCCGAGGCGGACAGGTCGCGGACCAGCGCGTAGATCTCGGCGCGCGCCCCGACGTCCACGCCGCGGGTCGGCTCGTCGAGCAGCAGCACCCGGCAGCCGTGCACCAGCCAGCGGGCGAGCACGACCTTCTGCTGGTTGCCGCCCGAGAGGGTGCGGACGGCGCGCTCGACGCCGTGGGGCCGGACGTCGAGGGCGCGGACCTGCTCGCGGGCGGCCTCGCGCTCCCCGGCCTCGTCGAGCCAGCCGAGCCGGGAGGAGCGGGCGAAGGTCGAGAGGGTGACGTTGCGGTAGACCGCCTCGTCGAGCAGCAGCCCCTGGCTCTTGCGCTCCTCGGGCGCCAGGCCGACGCCGGCGGCGACGGCGGCCGGCACCGAGCCGGGCCGCAGCCGCCGCCCCGCCACGGTGACGGTGCCGCCGGTGGCGCGGCGGGCGCCGAAGACGGTCTCGAGCACCTCGGAGCGCCCGGCGCCCACCAGCCCGGCGAGGCCGACGACCTCGCCGGCGCGCACGGTCATCGACACGTGCTCGAAGACGCCGGCGAGGCTCAGGTCGTCGACCTCGAGCACGGCCTCGGCGCCCGCCGGCACCGCGGGGCGGGGCGGGAAGGTCTGCCCCAGGGTGCGGCCGGTCATCAGCCGGATGAGGTCGGGCGTCGGGGTGTCGGCCACCGGCAGGCCGCGGGCGACGGTGCGGCCGTCCTTGAGCACGGTGATCCGGTCGCCGATCCGGCGGATCTCCTCGAGCCGGTGGGAGATGTAGACGACGGCGACGCCGGCGGCCGTGAGGCCCTCGACGACCCGGAAGAGGTTGGCCACCTCCTCGGGGTCGAGCACCGCGGACGGCTCGTCCATGACGATCAGCTGCGCGTCGTGGGAGAGGGCGCGGGCCATCGAGACCACCTGCTGCCCGGCGGCCGACAGCCGGCCGACCTCGGCACCGGGCGAGAGCTCCGGGTGCCCGAGGCGGGCGAGCAGCTCCCGGGTGCGGCGGGTGGCCGCGCGGCGGCTGGAGACGCCGAAGCGCGAGAGCTCGTGGCCGAGGAAGACGTTCTCGGCCACCGTGAGGCCCGCGACGACGTCCAGCTCCTGGTGCATGGTCGCGATCCCGGTGCGCAGCGCGGCGACGGGGTCGGGCAGGACGACCGGGCGGCCCTGCCAGCGGACCTCGCCCTCGTCGGGCCGGTGCACCCCGGCCAGGACCTTGATCAGCGTGGACTTGCCGGCGCCGTTCTGCCCGAGCAGGCAGTGCACCTCGCCGCGGCGGACCTCGAGGTCGACCCCGTCGAGGGCGCGCGCGCCGGGGAACTGCTTGACCAGCCCGCGCACCGCGAGGAGGGGCTCACCCCGATCGTCGTCGACCACGAGACGGACGCTAGGGGTACTTGTGTCGAGCGTCAAGCAAAAGTTGCAGTCCGATCGGGTCAAGTACTCCACCTGCCCGCCGGCGTGCGGTTGACTGCACCCATGGCCGAGCCCTCGCGGACCGCACCGCGCCCCAGCGGCGCCGGCGAGATGCTCCAGCTCCTGCGCGACGGGCAGCCCCGCACCCGCGCCGACCTCGCCGCGGCCACCGGCCAGGCGCGCTCGACGATCGCGGCCCGGGTCGACCTGCTGCTGGCCTCGGGGCTGGTGGCCCCCTCCGGGGAGGCGACCTCGACCGGCGGGCGCCCGCCGGCCACCTTCGCCTTCAACCCCGCGGCGCGGCTGGTGCTCGCCGTCGACCTCGGGGCCACCCACGCCCACCTGGCCGTCACCGACCTCGCCGGTGCGGTGCTCGCCGAGCACGAGGAGCCCCTGGCCATCGCCGACGGCCCCGGGCCGGTCCTGGAGCGCGTGGTCGTCCTCGGCCGCAAGCTCCTCGTCGAGACCGGGCGGCCCGAGGGCGACCTGGCCGGCGTCGGCGTCGGTCTGCCCGGCCCGGTCGACCACGCGAGCGGCCGGCCCGTGAACCCGCCGATCATGCCCGGCTGGGACGGCGCCGACGTGATCGGCACCCTGACCGCGGCGCTCGGGGCTCCCGTGCTGGTCGACAACGACGTCAACGCCATGGCCCTGGGCGAGCACGCCAGCGCCTGGCCCGGCGTCGACCACCTGCTCTTCGTCAAGGTGGCCACCGGCATCGGCTCCGGGATCATCAGCGGGGGCGCCATCCAGCGCGGGGCCCAGGGCGCCGCCGGGGACCTCGGGCACGTCGCCGTCCCCGGCGGGGCCGCCGTGGAGTGCCGCTGCGGCAGCACCGGCTGCCTGGAT
>CADCUY010000194.1 GCA_902806005.1 uncultured Quadrisphaera sp.
GACCAGGGCCGTGGGCAGCGCGCTGCCCGGCCCGCCCCTCCCCACGAGTGGCGCGGTGAGCCCGCCGAGCGCGCGCAGCGCGACCCCGAGCAGCGCCGCCGCGGCGCCGGCCCGGGCCCCGTGCCGCTCGAGCGCCAGCGCCGCGGCGTTCGGCAGCACGAGCCCCACGCTCGTGACGAGCACGAGGAAGGCCCCGAGCAGGGGCCAGAGCCCGGCCCCCGTGGCCACGACGGCCAGCAGCGCCAGGCCGCCGGCCGTCGCGCCGGCCACGCCGGTGCCCAGCAGCGCTCGGGCGCCGGTGCGGTGGACCAGCCGCCCGCTCACCTGGGCCGCGGCCACCAGCCCCAGGGCGTTCACGGCGAAGACCGCGCTGTACTGCTGGGGGCTCAGCCCGTAGCCGTCCTGGAGGATGAACGGGGACCCGGCGATGTAGGCGAACATCGCGGCGAAGACGAAGGCGTTGACGAGCGCGGGGCCGACCAGCTGCCGGTCGCGCAGGAGGTCGGCGTAGACCGCGGAGGTCGCCCTGAGGCCGCCCCCCTGGCGGCGCTCCGCCGGGAGGGTCTCCGGCAGGGCGACGGCGCTGGCGAGGAGCACCGCGACGCCCAGCGCGCCGAGCACGAGGAAGACGCCCCGCCAGTCGGCGAACCGCAGCACCTGGGCGCCCCCGAGGGGGGCGAGCACCGGCGCCAGACCGGCCACGAGCAGCAGCGCGGAGAACGTCCGCGCCGCCGCCGCGCCCTCGTAGCGGTCGCGGACGCACGCGGAGGCGATGACCAGGGCGACGGCGCCACCGAGGCCCTGGACGCCGCGCAGGAGCACCAGCGCCGCGGCGGTGGGGGCGAGCGCGCACAGGAACCCCGCGACCGCGTACAGCCCGAGCCCGAGGAGCAGGGGTCGGCGCCGTCCCGCCGCGTCGCTCACCGGCCCGGCCACCAGCTGGCCGACCGCGAGGCCCAGCAGGCAGGTGGTCACGGTCAGCTGGGCGGTCGAGGGCGAGGTCCCCAGGTCGTCGGCGAGCTGCGGCAGGGCCGGCAGGTAGGCGTCGATCGAGAGCGGCCCGAGCGCCACCAGCGCCCCGAGCACGAGCAGAACCGCGCCGCCGCCCGCAGGAGCGCGCCGCGCGCGGGCGCTGGCGGTCGCCGTCACCGCCCGGACCCGTCCGGCGCCGCGCCGGAGGCCGCGCCCTGCGCCGTGACCTGCGCCGTGACCTCCCGGACGACGTCCGCCAGCGCCGTCGGCGGGCGGCCGGTCAGGTCGGCCACCACGGAGGTGGCGCGCCCGAGGAACCCCTCGCGCGCGGCCGCCCCGAACGAGGCGACGAGGTCGGCGACGTGGCCGGGGAGCCCGGCGGAGCGCAGGCCGGCGGCGAGGTCGGCGTCGCCGACGTGCACCACCTCGACCTCGCGCCCGCCGATCTCCCCGGCCAGCGCGGCGAGGTCGGCGGCGCTCAGCGCCAGGGGCCCGGTGACGTCGAGGGCCCGGCCCTCGTGCCCGCCGCCGACGAGCACCGCGGCGGCCGCCGCCGCGCAGTCCTCGCGGGTCACGTAGGCGGTGGCCCCGGTGCCGGTGTTGGTCACCAGCCGGCCGGTGGCGGCGGCGTGCTGCAGCCCCGGGACCTGCTGGTGCGCGTAGAGGCTGTTGCGCAGCACGGTCCACGCGACACCGCTCTCGCGCAGGGCCTGCTCGGTGCCGGCGTGGTCGGCGACGACGAGCGCCGGGTTGGCCGGCACGGGCTCGGGGACGGAGGTGTAGACGACGTGGCCGACGCCGGCGGCGGCGGCGGCCGCGACGGCCGCGCGCTGCGGGTCCAGGCGGGCCCCGACCGCGTCGGTGGAGACGACCAGGAGCCGGTCGACGCCGACGAAGGCGCCGAGCAGGGTGTCCGGGTCGGTGAAGTCGACCCGGCGCACCTCGGCGCCGCGCGCGGCCAGCTCGGCGAGCGCGCGCGGGTCTCGCGTGGTGAGCACGACCTCCCGCGGGTCGAGGGCCTGCAGCACCAGCTCGGCGGTGGTCCGGCCCAGCGGGCCCGAGGCCCCCGTGATGGCGATGGTCATCGCTGCTCCATTCGTAGTCATGACAGTTGCAGAACAGGGAGGACCGTAGC
>CADCUY010000195.1 GCA_902806005.1 uncultured Quadrisphaera sp.
AGTCCTTGCGCTGCGTCGTGCCCGCCACCTCGATCACCAGGGCCGCGGAGTCCGGGTGGCGACCCGGTGACTCCGTGGTGACCGCCAGGTCGGGCTCGGGCTCGGACGTGCTGGTGGCGGCGAGCAGCGCCTGCGGCCGCACGACCCACGGGTCCGGCAGGTGGCGGACCAGGTGGCGGTTCAGCCGCGTGACGACCGACGCGTGCTCCCAGCCCTGCGGCACCACCTCGACCAGCACCCCCTCCAGCAGCTCGACGGGCTGCCCGTCGAGCAGCCCCGCCTCGACCAGCGCGTCGTACTGCTCGCGCGTCAGACCCCGCTGGCGCAGCTGAGGGTCACCAGCGACGGCCTCGAGCGACACCGCCTCACCAGCCGCGCTGCGCCAGGCGGTGCGGCTCGGGGATGGCGTCGACGTTGAGCCCGACCATCGCCTCGCCGAGGCCGCGCGAGACCTTGGCGATGACGTCGGGGTCGTCGTGGAAGGTGGTGGCCGCGACGATCGCCTCGGCGCGCTGCGCGGGGTTGCCCGACTTGAAGATGCCGGAGCCGACGAACACCCCGTCGGCGCCCAGCTGCATCATCATCGCCGCGTCGGCGGGGGTGGCGATGCCGCCGGCGGTGAACAGGACGACGGGCAGCCGGCCGAGCCGGGCCACCTCGGCGACGAGGTCGTAGGGGGCCTGCAGCTCCTTGGCCGCGAGGAACAGCTCGTCGGGCGACAGCGAGCTCAGCCGGGCGATCTCGCCGCGGATGGTGCGGATGTGCATCGTGGCGTTGGAGACGTCGCCGGTGCCCGCCTCGCCCTTGGAGCGGATCATCGCCGCGCCCTCGGTGATCCGGCGCAGGGCCTCGCCCAGGTTCGTCGCGCCGCAGACGAAGGGCACGGTGAACTTCGTCTTGTCGATGTGGTGGCTGTAGTCGGCCGGGGTGAGGACCTCGGACTCGTCGATGTAGTCGACGCCGAGGCTCTGCAGCACCTGGGCCTCGACGAAGTGCCCGATCCGCGCCTTGGCCATCACCGGGATGGAGACCGCGGCGATGATCCCGTCGATGAGGTCGGGGTCGCTCATGCGGGCGACGCCGCCCTGGGAGCGGATGTCGGCGGGCACCCGCTCGAGGGCCATCACGGCCGTCGCGCCGGCGTCCTCGGCGATCCGGGCCTGGTCGGCGGTGACCACGTCCATGATCACCCCGCCCTTGACCATGGACGCCATCCCGCGCTTGACGCGCGTGGTGCCCACACCCCCGTCGGCCTCGCTGCGGTCGGCGTCGGACGTGGTCGGCGGGGTCAGCGGCTGCTCGGACACGGCATCATTCTACGGCCGCACCGAGGTCGCGGACCCTGCCGTCCCACCCGGTGACCATGAGGTCGGTCACCAGCGCGGACAGCCCGACGGGGTAGACCTCGGTGCCCGCGGCCTCCACCGCGGCCAGCTCCGGCAGGCGCCACCAGCGCAGCTCGTCGACCGTCGCCCGCTCGACGTCGGTCCACCCCGCGTCGTCGAGCCCGCCCAGCTCCTCGGGCCGCTGGGGCAGGCGGGCCAGGTAGAGCACCTCGTCCTGGCGGCAGGTGCGGGAGAAGAAGTCGAAGGTGGCCGTGCGGGTGAACACCGGGCCCAGCACCTGCCCCGGGTCGAGCACCAGCCCGGTCTCCTCGGCCACCTCGCGCACCGCCGCGGCCAGGGGCTCCTCGCCGGCGCCGATCCCGCCGCCGACGGTGAACCACCACGAGCGGCCGGGCTGGTCGACGTCGTGGCCGCGCACGAGCAGCAGCCGCTCCTCGCCGGGCGGCCCGGCGACCACGAGCACCCGGGCGCCGCGCCGGTGCAGCACGCCGTCGGGCCCCGGCCGCCACTCGTCGCCGAACGGGTCGGCCGGGTCGGCGGGGGCGGTGCTCACGCGGGTCAGCGTAGGCGCGGGACCTGCGGGGCCAGCGGCAGCGCGGCGAGCGCCGGGGGCGGCTCGTCGTCCAGCTCCACGGTGACCGGCACCGCCGCCCGGCCCGCCAGGCGCGCCCACCGCACCAGGCGCGTGCGGCGCACCTGCTGGGCCCGGACGGCGGCGTCGTTGGCGAAGCGCCGGGCGAGCACCACCCGCTCGCAC
>CADCUY010000196.1 GCA_902806005.1 uncultured Quadrisphaera sp.
TCCCTGCCCGGTCCCGTCCTGACGGCGAGGCGGGTGCCGGGCGCCCGGCTGCCCCTCGTCGCCGTCCTCCTGATGGCGCTCGTCGCGGCGCTGGCGCTGGCCACCGCCGCGGCGCCCGCGACCGCCGCGCCCGTCCTGCTCTCGCAGGGCAAGCTCGCGAGCGCGCTGACCACCCAGACCCCGACCGGCTACCAGGCCCGCGAGGCGGTGGACGGCAACCCCGGCAGCCGCTGGGCCAGCGCCACCTCCGCCGACCCGCAGTGGCTCCAGGTCGACCTCGGCGCCACGGCGAACATCACCCAGGTGGTGCTGCGGTGGGAGGCCGCGTACGCGACGGCGTACAGCATCGAGACCTCGGACGACGCGAAGACCTGGCGCAGCATCTACGCCACCACCACCGGCGCCGGCGGCACGGAGACCATCGACCGCACCGGCACCGGCCGCTACGTGCGGATGCTGGGCACCAAGCGCGCCATCGGCTACGGGTACTCGCTGTGGGAGTTCCAGGTGTACGGCTCCTTCGCGTCCACCTCCACCCCGACGCCGACCCCCACTCCGACGCCGACGCCGACCCCGACCCCGACCCCGACTCCCACGGCGGGCACCGGGGCGGGCGTGGTGAAGGTCGCCGGCAGCCAGGGCGCCTGGCGGCTCGAGGTGGACGGCGCGCCCTACACGGTCAAGGGCGTCACCTACGGGCCCCCGCAGGGTGCGGCGGCCACGTACGTGCCCGACCTGAAGGCCATGGGGGTCAGCACGCTGCGCACCTGGGGCGTCGACGACGCCGGCACCCCGACCCTGCTGGACGCCGCGGCGGCCAACGGCATGAAGGTCATCGTCGGGCACTGGCTCGACCAGAACCGCGACTACGTCAACGACACCGCCTACAAGAACGCGGTCAAGACCGACATCGTGCGCCGCGTCAACGCCCTGAAGGGCAAGCCGGGCGTGCTGATGTGGAACGTCGGCAACGAGGTCATCCTCACCATGGGCGGCGCCTCGCCGGCCGAGGTGGAGGCCCGCCGCGTGGCCTACGCCCAGTTCGTCAACGAGCTCGCCGTGGCCATCCACCAGGCCGACCCGAACCACCCGGTCACCTCGACCGACGCCTACACCGAGGCCTGGAACTACTACCAGCGCCACTCCCCCGCCCTCGACCTCTACGCCGTCAACGTCTACGGCGGCGCCGGGTACGTGAAGGACAAGTGGGTGGCCGGCGGCTACACCAAGCCGTACATCGTCACCGAGACCGGGCCCGCCGGTGACTGGGAGGTCGGCCGCGACGTCAACGGCGTGCCCGACGAGCCCAGCGACCTGGCCAAGCGCGACGCCTACGCCGCCACCTGGGCCGCGATCACCGGCCACCCCGGCGTGGGCCTCGGCGGTGTCGCGTTCAACTACGGCCTGGAGGACGACTACGCCGGGGTGTGGTTCAACACCCGCAACGACGGACAGCGCCGGCTGGGCTGGTACGCGCTGCAGAAGGCGTTCACGGGCCGGACGACGGGCAACACCCCGCCGCAGATCTCGGCGATGACCGTCTCCTCCCAGACCGGGGTCAAGGCGGGCAGCACGTTCACGGTGGCGGTGACGGCCTCCGACCCCGAGGGCGACCCGATCACCTACAGCACCAAGCAGGGCACCCAGCACATCGACGGCAACGGCGCGCTGAGCGCGGCCACCGCCACGCAGACCTCCCCCGGGCAGTTCACCGTGACGGCTCCGTCGCGGCCGGGGGTGTGGAAGATCTACGTCTACGCCAAGGACGGGCAGGGCAACGTCGGCATCGAGGCGGAGTCCGTGCGCGTCGTCAGCTAGCCGCCTGCGAGGTGCCCGGCTCCCGCGCAGCTGCGGGGGCCGGGCGCCTCGGTGCGTCGCACCGCGACACGCCGGGGTCCGGCCCAGGATGCCGCTGCACGGGCCCGATCCGGCGTCCTGGAGCGGCTCCCTGGGCCGGACCCCGGCGTCACGGCTCCCGCGCCAGCCGCTCCAGCAGCCGCCCGGCGCGCTTCACGACCGCCGGCGACCGGTGCCCGCGCTGCACCTCGAGCAGCCGCACCGCCCGCTCGACCGGGACGGCGCCGTCGACGGCGAAGGACACC
>CADCUY010000197.1 GCA_902806005.1 uncultured Quadrisphaera sp.
CTGAAGACGGCGAAGGGCCCCGTCGACGCTGACGGGGCCCTTCGCCGGGTGAGCGGGTTGGCTCAGTAGGTCTCTTCGGTGGTGCTCCGGCGCACCGGCGCGGCAGCGGGGTCGCCGTAGGCGTCGGTCCGCGTGACCCGGCGCTGACGGGGACCCCAGATCGCGAGCTCCAGGACGATGCCCAGGGCGCCGACGATCATCAGGATCCAGCCGACGACCTGCAGGTCGACGCCGCTGACGTCGACGTTCAGGGCAAAGGTGAGGATCGCGCCCAGCGCGAGCAGGACGATGGCAGTTCCGAGTCGCATGGCGAGCTCCCTCTCTCACGGTCCGGCGCGCCTCCAGGCACGACGGAGCCGGCGGCGGTCGCCGCGATCATGGCGGGTGCCCGCGGTGACGCCCGCCAACCGCCCGGGGGGCCCAGGTCCCCCGAACGGGTGGGTCTGAGGCCCCCTTAGGCCCTGTCCCGGCGTGGGAACGGCGTGGTCGCCCCATGCCGGGGGCGCCCCCTCAGCAGGAACGTCGTCGTCATCACCGGGGGACCGCGTCCCGGGACGACGAAGGGCACGACGATGACGCTCCACTACAGCAACCCGGCGCTCGACGCCGAGCTCGCCTACCGCCGCGAGGTGCTGATGGCGGCCGGGCGCGGCTCCCGCACCAGGCGTGGCGGGTGGTTCCGCAACCGCCGCCGGCCGCGCTGACCGAGGCCGCCGGAACGGTGGCCGCTCCAGTTGTGTCCGAGGGCCGTGCCACGATCGACCACGTGCCTCGCTGGGAGAACGCCCCGATGGTGGGGCGGGCCGACGAGCTCGCCCATCTGCTGGCGCACGTGGACCGCGCGGCCTCGGGCCGGGCGAGCACCGTGCTGCTGGCCGGCGACGCCGGGGTGGGCAAGACCCGCCTGCTCGACGAGCTCACCGCGCGGGCGGTGGAGCGGGGCGTGCGGGTCCTCACCGGCCACTGCGTCGACCTGGGTGACGTCGGGCTGCCCTACCTGCCCTTCGTCGACCTGCTCCGCCCGGTGGCCGCCGATCCGCAGCTGGCCCCGGTGACCGTCGCCGCCAACCCGGTGCTGGCCGGGCTGCTCGCCGGCGGCTCGGGGGCAGCCGCCCCACCGGTGCCGCCGTCGTCGGAGAGCCGCGACCTGAGCCGGCCGTTGCCCAACCGCGCGGCCCCCCAGCCGGTCGACGACGGCCGGCTCCCGCTGTTCGAGTCGGTGGCCGCGCTGATCTGCGAGCTCTCCAGGGCCGGCCCCCTGCTCGTCGTGCTCGAGGACGTGCACTGGGCCGACCGGTCCAGCCGCGACCTGCTGCGCTACCTGCTCGCCCGCCTGGTCGACGAGCCGGTCGCGGTCGTGGCCTCCTACCGTGCCGACGACCTGCACCGCCGGCACCCGCTGCGTCCGCTGCTGGCCGAGCTGGTGCGCCTGCCCGGGGTCGAGCGGCTGGAGCTCAGCCCGCTGGGCGACGCCGAGGTGGGCGCGCTGGTGCGCCGCCTGGCCGCCTCGTCGGGGTCGATGCCCGACTCGGCCGTCGAGGACGTGGTGGCGCGGGCGGAGGGCAACGCCTTCTACGCCGAGGAGCTGCTCGCGGCGGGGCTGCACGGCGAGGCGCTGCCGATGGGGCTGACCGACGTCCTGCTGGCCCGGGTCGAGCAGCGCTCCCCGGCGGCGCAGCAGGTCCTGCGGGTCGCCGCCGTCGCCGGCCGCCGGGTCCGGCACGAGCTGGTGGCCGCCGTCGGGGGCCTCGCCGACGCCGACCTCGAGGCGGCCCTGGCCGAGGCCGTGCAGCACCACCTGCTCGTGGTGTCCGACGACGGGCGCTACCGGTTCCGGCACGCGCTGCTGCGCGAGGCGGTGCTGGCCGACCTGCTGCCGGGGGAGCGGGTGCGGCTGCACGGGTCCGTCGCCGCCTACCTGGCCGGCGCCTCGGGCGCGGAGAACGCGGCGGAACGGGCCCACCACGCCCGGGAGAGCAACGACCTGCCCGGTGCCTTCAGCGCGTCGCTGGAGGCGGCGGCCGCGGCGGGGGGCGTCGGTGCCCCCGCCGAGCAGCTGCTGCACCTGGAGGCCGCTCTCT
>CADCUY010000198.1 GCA_902806005.1 uncultured Quadrisphaera sp.
CGGCCCCGGCCGCCGCCGTCCGCCGCCGCCCCGGCCCGCGCGTAGACTCCCTCCCAGACCGGCCTCGGCCGGTACTACGCGCGCCCGCACACCGCCGCTGGACGGCGGGGCGCGCCACCTCGGTCCCCGGCCCCGCGCAGCCCGATCGCGCGGAACAGGGGTGGGGTGCGTCGCGGGCGCCAGGGCGGTGGCCGGCCTGGTCGCCGCAGGAGACCGAGCGCGCCCGGCCCCGTGCCGCGGCGCCGAGAGGAGCGCGTCGGCATGGCCGTCGTCACCACCCGCCAGCTGCTCGAGAGCGGCGTCCACTTCGGGCACCAGACCCGTCGCTGGAACCCCAAGATGAAGCGCTTCATCTTCACCGAGCGCAACGGCATCTACATCATCGACCTCCAGCAGTCGCTGGGGCACATCGACCGCGCCTACGACTTCGTCAAGCAGACGGTCGCGCACGGCGGCTCGATCCTCTTCGTGGGCACCAAGAAGCAGGCGCAGGAGCCCCTCGCGCAGCAGGCGGCCCGCGTCGGCATGCCCTACGTGAACCAGCGCTGGCTGGGCGGGATGCTCACCAACTTCCAGACGGTGAGCAAGCGCATCACCCGCATGAAGGAGCTCGAGCAGATCGACTTCGACGACGTCGCCGCCTCGGGGCGCACGAAGAAGGAGCTGCTCCTCATGCGCCGCGAGAAGGAGAAGCTGGAGAAGACCCTCGGCGGCATCCGCGACATGGCCAAGGTGCCGAGCGCGGTGTGGATCGTCGACACGAACAAGGAGCACCTCGCGGTCGACGAGGCGCACAAGCTCGGCATCCCCGTGATCGCGATCCTCGACACCAACTGCGACCCGGACGTCGTCGACTACCGCATCCCCGGCAACGACGACGCGATCCGCTCGGTCACCCTGCTGACCCGCGTGATCGCCGACGCCGTGGCCGCGGGCCTGGTGCAGCGCCACCAGGGCAGCGACGCCGCCGCCGGCACCGACCCGGCCCAGGAGCCCCTGGCCGCGTGGGAGGCCGAGCTGCTGGCCGGCGAGCTGCAGACCGGGGAGTCGGGCACCACCGGGGCCCGCGCCGCGGCCACCGCGGGCGAGGGCGAGGCCGCCGAGCAGGTGCCGGCGAACACGACCCCGGAGATCGCCATCGACATCGCCGAGGGCGAGGCCGCCGAGCTGGTGCCGACCGACGCGGCCGCCGCCCCGGTGACCGCGGCCACCCCGGCCGCGCAGACCGACGAGGTCAGCGTGGACGCCTCGGCCGACCCCGTGGCGGCCGACGTCGCGGCCGCCGGGGAGACCCCGGCGCCCTCCGCCCCCTGACCGGCGTCCACGGACCGCACCGACCCAGACCAGGAGGTCACCCATGCCCAACTACACGACGGCTGACATCAAGGCCCTGCGCGAGCAGACCGGCGCCGGGATGCTCGACGTCAAGAAGGCCCTCGACGAGGCCGACGGCGACCGCGGCAAGGCCGTGGAGCTGCTGCGCGTCAAGGGCCTGAAGGGCGTCACCAAGCGCGAGGGCCGCAGCGCCAGCAACGGCCTGGTCGCGGCCCACGTCGACGGCGGCGTCGGCACCCTCGTCGAGCTCAACTGCGAGACCGACTTCGTCGCCAAGGGCGAGACCTTCAAGGCGCTGGCCGGGCGGGTCCTCGACGCCGCCGTCGCCGCCAGGGCGTCCGAGCCGGGCGCGCTGCTCGCGCAGGACGTCGACGGGCGGGCGCTGCAGGACGTGCTGGCCGAGGCCGGCGCGACCATCGGCGAGAAGATCGAGCTGCGCCGCGTGGCGCGGGTCGAGGGCGAGCACGTGGCGTCCTACCTGCACCGCACCAGCCCCGACCTGCCCCCGCAGATCGGCGTCCTGGTGGCGCTGGACTCCCCGGGCGAGGAGGCCGACGCGGTCGCCAAGGACGTGGCGATGCACGTGGCGGCGCTCTCGCCGACCGTGCTGACCCGCGAGGAGGTGGCCGACGAGGTCGTCCACGCCGAGCGGCGCATCGCCGAGGAGACCGCCCGCGAGGAGGGCAAGCCCGAGCAGGCGCTCCCGCGGATCATCGAGGGCCGCGTCAACGGGTACTTCAAGGAGAACGTGCTGCTGGAGCAGGCCTTCGCCAAGGACCCCAAGCGGAACGTCGCCCAGGTGCTCGAGCAGGCCGGCGTCAAGGTCACCGGCTTCGCCCGCTTCCGCGTCGGCTCCTGAGCGTGAGCGCCCCGGACGGCAGCGCGGTCGACGGCCGCCGCTGGCAGCGGGTGCTGCTCAAGCTCTCCGGTGAGACCTTCGGGGGCGGCGGCGTCGGGGTGGACCCCGACGTCGTCGCCCGCGTGGCGCGGGAGATCGCCGTCGGGGTCCGCGACGGCGTGCAGGTGGCCATCGTCATGGGCGGCGGCAACTTCTTCCGCGGCGCGGAGCTCTCCCAGCGCGGCATGGACCGCTCCCGCGCCGACTACATGGGGATGCTGGGCACGGTGATGAACTGCCTGGCCCTGCAGGACTTCCTCGAGCAGGCCGGTGTCGACACCCGGGTGCAGACGGCGATCACCATGGGCCAGGTCGCGGAGCCCTACGTGCCGCGGCGCGCCATCCGGCACCTGGAGAAGGGCCGCGTCGTCATCTTCGGCGCCGGCGCCGGGCTGCCGTTCTTCTCCACCGACACCGTGGCGGCCCAGCGCGCCCTGGAGATCCGCGCCGACGGCGTGCTGATGGCCAAGAACGGGGTCGACGGGGTCTACACCGCCGACCCGCGCAGCGACCCGGACGCCCGCAAGCTCGACGACGTCACCTACGCCGACGCGCTGCGCCGGGGCCTGGCGGTGGTCGACGCCGCCGCGTTCAGCCTGTGCATGGAGAACGCGCTGCCCATGGTGGTCTTCGGCATGGAGGGCCCCGGTGGCGTCCCCGCCGCGCTGCGGGGTGAGAGGATCGGCACCCTCGTCCACGGCGGGCGCTGAGGTGCACCCCCGACGACACGGCAAGGAGCCCAGGTGATCGACGACGCACTCCTCGAGGCCGAGGAGAAGATGGACCGGGCGGTCGGTGCCGCGCGGGAGGACTTCGGGACCATCCGCACCGGGCGCGCCAACCCCGGCCTGTTCGCGCGGCTGACCGTGGAGTACTACGGCGCCCCCACGCCGCTGCAGCAGCTGGCCTCGATCCAGGTGCCCGAGGCGCGCACCGTGCTGATCACCCCGTACGACCGCACCAGCCTGACCGCCGTCGAGAAGGCCCTGCGCACCTCCGACCTCGGGGTGAACCCCAGCAACGACGGCAACGTCATCCGCATCGTGCTGCCGCAGCTCACCGAGGAGCGCCGCCGCGACTACATCAAGCTGGCGCGCACCAAGGCCGAGGACGCCCGGGTCTCCGTGCGCGGCGCCCGCCGCCGCGCCAAGGAGGAGCTCGACCGCATCAAGGACGACGGCGAGGCCGGCGAGGACGAGGTGGTGCGCGCCGAGAAGGAGCTCGAGGCCGTCACCCGCCGGCACGTCGACCTCATCGACGACGCGCTGAAGCAGAAGGAGACCGAGCTCCTCACCGTCTGAGGGGCGCGGTCGTGGTGGCTCCGCAGACGCGCCCCGGCGCCGACCCCGCACCGCCCTCGCGGGCCGGGCGCAACCTCCCGCTCGCCATCGCCACGGGCGTCGGCATGGGCGGCGCCGCCGTGGCCTCGCTCGTGGTGGTCAAGGAGGCCTTCGTCGTCCTCGCCCTCGTGGCGGTGCTGGCCTCGGTGTGGGAGCTGGCCGACGCGCTGAGCGCCCGCCGCCACCTGGTGCCCCGGGTGCCGCTGCTGGCGGGCACCGCGGTCACCCTGCCGGTGGCGTACCTGGCCGGGCTGGAGGCGCTCCTCGCGTCGGTGGCCCTGACCGCCGCCGCGGTGGTGCTCTGGCGGCTGCTCGCGCCGGCGCGCGAGCACGGCGGCGACCCGACGCTCGCGCTGCGGGACGTGACCTCCGGCGTGCTCGCCGTGCTGTGGCTGCCGCTGCTGGCCGGGTTCGCGATGCTCATGCTCCGCGAGGAGGACGGCGCCGGGCGGATCTTCCTCTTCGTGCTGCTCGCGGTGGCCTCCGACACCGGCGGCTACGCGGCGGGAGTCCTCTTCGGGCGCCACCCGATGGCCCCGACGATCAGCCCGAAGAAGTCGTGGGAGGGCCTCGCCGGCTCCGGGGTGCTGGGACTGGTCGCGGGCGTCGCCGGGGTGGTGCTCGTGCTCGGCGGGTCGTGGTGGGCGGGCGCGCTGGTGGGCCTGGCCGCCGTCACCACCGCCACCCTGGGCGACCTCGCCGAGTCGGTGCTCAAGCGCGACCTCGGCATCAAGGACATGGGCTCGCTGATCCCCGGGCACGGCGGGGTCATGGACCGGCTCGACTCGCTGCTGCTCAGCGCCCCGGTGCTGTGGCTGCTGCTCGGCGCGCTGGTGCCCCCGCCCGCCTGAGCCGGCCGGGCGCGGTCCCTTGCTCGTGGGGGGAGGGGCGAGGATGCTGTCGCGGGTGCTGAGGCTGCCGAGCCGTGGTGCGGGCCGGGTCACCACCGCCGTGCTCCTGATCGCGCTGACCGGCTGTGGTCAGGGCACCACCGGACCTCCGGGCGACCGCCCGCCGGCCGAGGCGGCGCTCCCGCCCGTGATCGTGCAGGGGACGGGGACCGCTCCGCCGCTCAGCGAGGGCGGCTCGCACACGGCGGAGGCGCTCGCCGAGCAGGAGGGGCGCCCCGTCGACGAGGTGGCGCGGAGGCTCGCCGGTCAGTCGCCCCACGCCGACGTCATGGCGCAGCTGCGCCAGCGGCACCCGACGACCTTCTCGCACAGCGACTACCTGCCCGGTGACGGGTACGACGCCTCGGTGTGGTTCATCGGCGCCGCGCCCCCGGCCGCGCTGGAGCTGATCGCCGGCCTGCCGCTCGACGTCCGGGTCCGCCAGGACGCGGTGATGCTCGACGACCAGCGCGCCGCCGCGCTGGACGCGGCCTTCGGAGCCGTCCTCGCCGCGGGCGTGCAGCCGTGGACCGGCAGCGTCGACCCGGACACGTCCGGCATCGGCATCGGGTACGAGGGCCCCGAGGTCGACGACGAGGCGGCCCTGGAGGCGGACGCGCTGGCGGCCGCGCGCGCGGCGGTGGGCGGTGCCGCGGCGGAGAGCCTGTCCGTGGAGCTGCGCCCGATGCCACCGGAGGCGCAGCCGCAGCCGGCCGTCGCGGGCTGAGGCCCGGCCCGGCGCGTGGGACCATGGAGGGCCATGACTGCCACCTCCACGCCGCTGCCCGCGCCGACGCTGCGCGCCCCGCGCCGCCCGAAGCCGCCCCAGCACCTGGCCGACCTCGCCCCGTCCGAGCGCGCGGCCGCCGCCGCGGAGCTGGGCCTGCCCGCCTACCGGCTCAAGCAGGTCGCCCACCACTACTTCGGCCGGCACACCGTCGACGCCGCGGCGATGACCGACCTGCCCGCCGCCGAGCGCGAGCGCACCGTCGCCGCGCTGCTGCCCCCGCTGCTCACCCCGGTCAAGGCCCTCGAGGCCGACGGCGGCGACACCGTCAAGACCGTGTGGCGCCTCTTCGACGGCGCCCTGGTCGAGTCGGTGCTCATGCGCTACCCGGGCCGGGTCACCCTGTGCGTCTCCAGCCAGGCCGGCTGCGGCATGGCCTGCCCCTTCTGCGCCACCGGCCAGAACGGGCTCACCCGCAACCTCTCCACCGCCGAGATCGTCGAGCAGGTCGCGGCGGCCTCGCGCTCGCTGGCCCCGGAGGGCGCCCGGGTCTCCAACGTGGTCTTCATGGGCATGGGCGAGGCGCTGGCCAACTACCGCGCCTCGGTGGCCGCCGTGCGCCGGATGGTCGACCCCGCACCGGACGGCCTGGGCCTCTCGGCCCGCGGCCTGACCGTCTCCACCGTCGGGCTGGTGCCCGCCATCGACCGCCTCGCCGGCGAGGGCCTCCCGGTGACGCTGGCGCTGAGCCTGCACGCCCCGGACGACGCCCTGCGCGACGAGCTGGTGCCGCTGAACTCCCGGTACGCCGTCGGCGAGGTGCTCGACGCCTCGCGCCGCTACTTCGAGGTCACCGGCCGGCGGGTGAGCATCGAGTACGCGCTGATCCGCGACGTCAACGACCACGCCTGGCGGGCCGACCTGCTGGGCGAGGAGCTGGCGCGCCGCGGCAAGGGCTGGGTGCACGTCAACCCCATCCCGCTGAACCCGACGCCGGGCTCGAAGTGGACCGCGAGCGAGCCCGAGGTGGAGGACGAGTTCGTCCGCCGGCTGCGCGCCCACGGCATCCCCACCACGGTGCGCGACACCCGCGGCCGCGAGATCGACGGGGCCTGCGGGCAGCTGGCCGCCACCACGTAGAGCGACGCGCCGAGGGTGGCCAAACGCCCCTCGGCGACACCGCGTCGCTGGCACGATGCGGAGCGTGAGCCCCCTCGCCACCTTCCGACGCAGCGGTCGGCTGCGTCGCGGCTACTCCGTGCCCCAGGTCGAGGACTTCTTCGACCGCGCCCGCCGCGCCTACGAGCAGCTGCCCTCGGCCGACGACGGCATCCCCGCCGTCGGGCCGGCGCTGACCAGCCGCGACGTGCGCCAGGTCGGCTTCGACCTGGTGCTGGGCGGCTTCGACGTCGAGCAGGTCGACGGCGCCCTGGACCGGATGGAGGACGCGTTCGCCCGGCGCGAGTCCGACGTCCTGCGCGGGCGCCTGGGCGCCGACCGCGCGATGGAGCAGGTCCTGCGCCAGGCCTCGACGCTGGAGAGCCGGCTGGCCCGCGCCGACGGCGAGCGGTTCGCCCGCGCGTCCGGGCTGTCGCTGGCCTACGACCCGGACGACGTCGACGAGCTGTGCGAGCGGCTGCGCGGCTACTTCAAGGGCGGCGCCGCCGTGGCCCCCGAGGAGCTGCGCCGCGCGGTGTTCCGCTCGCGCCGCGGGCGCTCGGGCTACGACGAGCACCAGGTCGACGCGTTCTTCGACCGCGCCGTCGAGGTGCTCGTCGCCGTCGACTGACCGCCCCCTCTTCCTCGCACTTGTGGGGGTAAGTGGGCTTCAGCGGGCCCTGGACGCGCACGTACCCCCACAAGTGCGGGGGAGGGGGACAGGGGCGGGGTCACCAGCGCGCCAGGGCGTCGAGGAACCCCGGGACGCGGACGACGGCGTCGCGCGCCACCAGGAAGCCGACGATGCCCACGAGCCACGCCGTGGTCTCGCCGCCCATCCGCTCGGTCTGCGCGGCGATCCAGGCCAGCGCCGGCTCGACCCGCGCGCTGCCCAGCACCCGCCCGGCGAGCAGCGCCAGCGCGGGCGCGACCATCAGCAGGCAGTAGCCCGCCAGGACGCCGGTGCGCTGCGCCAGCGTGAGGTCGCTGGTGCCGA
>CADCUY010000199.1 GCA_902806005.1 uncultured Quadrisphaera sp.
TGCAGCAGCGGGCCCAGGAACATGATGATGCTGCGGGTGCGCCGGGCGGCGTCGGCGTCGATACCGGCCAGGTCGAGCTGCTCGGGGACGACGAGGGTGAGGTCGTGCCCGGCCTCGTCCCAGGTGGCGGAGACGCCGATGGAGCGCAGCACGTCGAGGATCCGCTCCACCTCGACGATGCGGGCCACGTTGCGCAGCGTCGTCCGGCCGCGGTTGAGCAGTGCGGCGCACAGCAGGGCGACGGCGGCGTTCTTCGAGGACTTCACCTCGACGCTGCCGCTGAGCAGCCGCCCGCCGGTGACCCGCAGGTGCGTGGGGCCGGCGGGGCCGACGCGGATCAGCTCGCTCTCCAGGGCCGCGGACAGCCGGCCCAGCAGCTCGAGGGTGAGGTTCTGGCCGCCCTGCTCTATGCGGGCGACAGCGCTCTGGCTGGTGCCGAGGCGTTCGGCGAGCTGCTGCTGGGTGAGTCCGCGGTGGCGCCGGGCGTCGCGCACCAGCGCGCCGATCCGGTGCATCGCGGTGTCGGGGGAGAGCTCGGTGACCGTCACGACCGACACGTTATCTCGTGTATGAGATAGAGCTGGGACGCCGGGCCGGTGCCACTCGAAAGGTTACGGGTCCAGGATGACCCCATGGACGTCCTCGTCACCGGCGGCACCGGCCGCCTCGGTCAGCACCTCGTGCCGCGACTGCGGGAGGCCGGTTCGGTGGTGCGGCAGATGTCGCGGCGCGGCACCGGACCGGGCGGCGTGCGGGCAGATCTCGCCACCGGCTTCGACCTGCGGACGGCGCTGGCCGGCGCCGACGTCGTCGTCCACGCCGCCAGCGATCCGCGCGGGGACCCGTGGCAGGTCGACGTCGCGGGCACCCGCCGGCTGGTCGAGGCGGTGGACCGGGACCGGCTGCGGCACCTGGTGTACGTCTCGATCGTCGGCGTCGACCGCATCCCCTTCGGTTACTACCGCGCCAAGTTCGCCGCCGAGCAGGTGCTGCTCGCCTCGGGACTGCCGGTGACGCTGGTGCGGGTGACGCAGTTCCACGACTTCGTCGACGAGCTGCTGTCCACGGCCCGGCGCGGCCCGGTCCTGCCGGTGCCGATGGGGTGGCGGGTCCAGCCGGTCGACGTCGCCGAGGTCGCCGGCCACCTGGTCGACCTGACCGCCGCCGCGCCGGCCGGGGGCGTGGTGGAGTTCGGCGGACCGGAGGCGCTCACGGCCGCCGAGCTGGCGCGCGCGTGGGCGGGCGTCCATGCGCCGGGCGTGCACGTGGTGGCCACGCCGGTGCCCGGCCGGATGAGCTCCGCCGTCCGGGACGGCGCCGCGCTGCCCGCCGGCGGCGCCCGTGGGCGGCGCAGCTACGGCGACCACCTGGCGGGCTGAAGCGCGGTGTTCCTGCCGGATTCCGCACCCGGACCGCCGCACCCGGTGCGACGTCCGGAAACCGCGAGGAACCTGTGGGCGGGCGTGCCTAGGGTGCGCCCGTGACCACTCCCGCACCCGTCCTCGAGGGGCGCACCGTCCTGGCCGTCGCGACCACCGTGCTGGCCTGGGCCTCGGCGTTCGTGGCCATCCGCGGAGTGGGGGAGGACCTCTCTCCCGGCGCCCTGGCGCTCGGGCGGCTGCTCATCGGCGCCACGGTGCTCGGTGTGCTCCTCGTGGGGCGCGGCTGGGTGGCCCCCGACCGTCGGGAGTGGACGCTCCTCGCTGTCTGCGGCGTCGGCTGGTTCGGCATCTACAACGTCGCCCTCAACGCCGCCGAGCAGCACCTCGACGCCGGCACCACCGCCATGCTGGTCAACATCGGCCCGATCCTCATCGCGGTGCTGGCCGGGCTGCTCCTGGGCGAGGGCTTCCCCCGGTGGCTGGTCGTGGGCGTCGCCGTCGCCTTCCTGGGCGTGCTGCTGATCGGCGCCGCCACCCGGGGTGCGGACGCCGACCTGGTGGGGGTGCTGCTGTGCGTCGTCGCCGCGGTCACCTATGCCATCGGGGTGGTCGCGCAGAAGCCGCTGCTGCGCCGGCTCCCCGGCCTCCAGGTCACCTTCCTCGCCTGTGCCATCGGCGCGGTCTGCTGCC
>CADCUY010000200.1 GCA_902806005.1 uncultured Quadrisphaera sp.
GGCGCAGCCCCGCGGTGGGGGCCCGCCCGAGCACCCGCGCGGGGTCGTCGGGCCGGGCCGCGAACCACGCGGCGAAGCCGAGCCGCACCGCAGCGGCAGCGGCCACCGCCGCCCGGCGCGCCGGTCCGTCCTGCTCCACCCCCCGACCGTAGGGCGGCGGCGGGCGGCCCACCCGTCGTGGCCCCGTGCCGGCGCCCGCCGGGCTCAGGTCAGGTAGAGCTGGCGCGCGCCGGGCAGGCGCTCGGCGGTCTCGGTGGCGAACCAGGCGCGCACCTCGTCCATCGTGCTCTTCGGGTAGACGTGCTTGGTGCTCCCGTACTTCCCGCGCTTGGTCACCCGCTGCTCGGGGTCCATCTCGAGCTGGGTGCGCGGGTACCAGTCGAGCAGCACCTCGCGGCTCTTCGGGGTGAACCGGTGCGTGATGACCTCGGTGGTCAGGTCGAGGCCGGGCACGTCCGCGGTGGCCGCGGCGACGTCGTCGAGGAGCTGGCCGTAGCGCTCCTGCCAGCCGGGCGCGGGCACCACGGGGGCGATGGTGAGGCCCACCGGGTAGCCGGCCAGCGCCACGCGGCGCAGCGCGCCGATCCGCTGGGCGACGCGCGCGGTGCCGCCCTCGAACCGCTCGGCGCCGCCCGGGCCCGAGGAGTTCACCGAGAACCGGATGCGGGTGCGGCCGGCGTGCGGCAGGTCGAGCAGGCCGCCGACGTCGTCGAACTTGGTGGTGAAGCGCAGCCCCACGGGGCCCGCCCACTCGCGGGTGCCGACGTGGGTGATGGTGGCGGCCAGCGAGCCGGTCAGGTGCTCGATGCCCAGCGGGTCGGTGTAGCACGAGGCCTCGAACGTGGTGCCCTCGCTGCGGCGCTCGTCGGAGGCGGAGGTGATCGAGCCGCGGCCGACGTGGTCGTCCATGGCGCTCAGCACCGCCGGCAGGTCGGCGAAGGCGCGGGTGACCGGCGGGCCGGCCAGCGAGCCCGCGAGGTAGCAGTACTGGCAGTGCGCCGGGCAGCCGATGGCCAGGTCGAGGCGCCAGTCGGCGCTGGGCGGGATCGGCACGAGCTTGCGGGCCGACGGCGCGGAGGTCACCACGGCGAGCGTCGACTTGGCCAGGGCGTAGGTGGCCCGCTCGTCCTCACCGCGCAGCGAGGGCAGGCGGTCGCCCTTGAGGAGCTGGATGTCGGTGACGCCCGCGGCCTCGCAGCGGCGCACCATCTGCTGGCCGTGCGGCTGCTCGGCGGCCGAGGCCGTGACCAGCACGCGCTTGGGCGTCCAGCGGCGGTGCAGGGGCAGCTCGGCGGCGGCCGGCGCGGGGGTGGAGGAGGTGGTCGTCTCGGCAGCGGCGGGGGCAGCGGTCGCGATGCTCATCACCGGGGTCAACGACCTGACGGAGCCCGGTAGTCCGGCTCACGGCGTGGGCTGGACCACCTCCGGCCGGGTGGATTCCTCCCGATCCGGGCCCCCGGAGTCGATCACCGTGCCAGGGTGACGGCCGTGATCGACGGTGGGGTCGCCCCAGAGCGGGTCGCGCGGGTCGCGCGGGGCCGGCTGCGGCCTGCGCCCGTCGCCGACGCGGTGGCGGCGCTGGTCCTCGCGGCCCTGCTCCTCACCGCGGTCGTGGGGCCGCTGGCCGGCCTCCTGGCCCGCACCGCGCTGAGCCCGCGCACCGCCGTGCGGCCCGGCGTCGACGCCATCGTGGTGCTCGGCTCCACCCTCGACGGCGGCCGGGTGCCGGCGCTGCTGGCCAACCGGCTCGACCGCGCCGCGGCCCTGCACCGGGCCGAGGTGGCCCGCGGCGGGTCGCCGCGCGTGGTCCCCACCGGCGGAGCTCCCGCCGGCGGCCCCACCGAGGCGTCGGCGATGGAGGCGCACCTGCGCCGCGCCGGGGTGCCCGCGAGCCACCTGGTGGTGGAGGACCGGGCGAGGACCACGCGCGAGAACCTCGCGCTCACCGCCGCCCTGCTGCACCGCGACGGCGCCGCGCCGCGGGTCGTGGTGGTCACCAGCGACCACCACGCCTGGCGCACCGGCGAGCTGGCCCGGCGCAGCGGGCTCGACGTGCAGGTGGTCGGC
>CADCUY010000201.1 GCA_902806005.1 uncultured Quadrisphaera sp.
CGAGGCCGAAGACCACCCCGAGCAGCGGGGCGCCCGCCAGGCCGGCGGCGGGCCGCCACGAGGGGCGGCGGTCGGCGTCCAGCGCGGCGCCGACGCGGGCGGGCAGGAGCCGGCCGGCGCCGAGGAAGACCAGGCCCATGACGACCACGACCACCCCGAGCACCCGCGTGGTCGCGTCGCCGTAGCGCACGAGCGTCGTGCCCAGCGCCCCGAAGGCCGCGCCGTAGGCGACGAAGACGGCCGAGAAGCCCGCGACGAACAGGGCGGTGCCGGCGAGCACGCGGCTGCGGCCGCGGCGCTCGAGCTCGACGCCGCTGAGCCCGGTGACGTAGCCGAGGTAGCCGGGCACCAGGGGCAGGACGCACGGGCTGGCGAAGCTGACCAGGCCGGCCACGGCGGCGACGACCGCGGCGAGCAGCAGCGGCCCGGAGACCGCGGTCTGCGCGAAGCCCGCGCCCACCCCGGAGCCGACGAGCGCGAGGGCGCTCACGCGGCCTCCTCGGCGAGGACGTCGTCGATCAGGGCGTCGAAGGTGGCCACGTTGTCGGCGTCGAGGGGCCCGAGCACGCGGGCCGCGGGCCGGCCCTGCCGGTCGAGCACGATGGTCGCGGGCACCGACTGCGGGCTGACCACCCCGGCCAGGGCGAGCACCGCCGCGCCGCTCTCGGCGTCGAGCACGCTGGGGTACGGGGTGGCGTACCTGCGCTCGAAGGCGGCGGCGTTCGCGAGCCCGTCGCGGGTGTTGACCCCGACGAAGCGCACGCCGTCGGCGGCGCGCGCCTCGGCGACCACGGCCAGGTCGTCGGCCTCCGCGCGGCAGGGGGCGCACCCGGCGTACCAGAAGTTCAGCACCACCACGTCGCCGCGCAGCGCGGCGAGGTCGAGCACGCTGCCGTCGGTGGCCTCGCCGGCGATGGCCACCGGCTCGGTGCGCTCGGGCGCCGGGTAGGTGCTGATCGAGCCGTCGCCCGAGACGTAGCCGGCGCGGGCCGCCTCCTCGGCCGGCGCGCCGAGGCCGCCGCTGCACCCGGTGAGGGCGAGGAGCACGGCGGCGGCCGCCGGGAGCGCGGCGAGCCGCATCCGCACGCCGCTCACGCGCCGGCCACCGTGCTGGCGCCGGGCAGCAGCGCGGCCGCGGGCTCCGCGTAGGCGACGCCGACCATCCGGTCGCCGTCGTAGGTCAGCGTGGTCAGGCTGGCGAGGGTGCACTCGCGGGACCGCGGGTCGTGCCAGAGGCGGTCGCCCTGCGCGTGCCGGCGGGCCGACCAGATCGGCAGCTGGTGGCTGACCAGCACGGCCTCGCGGCCCTCCACGCGCAGCGCCGCGTCGCGCGCGGCACCGAGCACCCGCGAGTGCTGGGAGGCGTAGCTCTCGCCCCACGAGGGCAGGAACGGGTTGCGGTAGCGCCACCAGAACACGGGGCGCCACAGCCGGCCGGTGCCGGCGTGCACGGTGTGGCCCTGGAAGGAGTTCTCCGCCTCGAGCAGCCGGTCGTCGGTGCCCACGGGGAGCCCGAAGGCGCTCGCGACGGGCGCGGCGGTCTCCTGCGCGCGCTCCAGCGGCGAGGCCGTCACCTCGGCGACGTCGCAGCCGCGCTCGCGCAGGTGGTCGGCGACCAGCCGGGCCATCGCCCGGCCCCGCTCGGAGAGGTGGTAGCCGGGAAGGCGGCCGTAGAGGACGCCGTCGGGGTTGTGCACCTCCCCGTGGCGCAGCAGGTGGACGTCGGTCAGCGACACCCGTACAGCATCCCACGGCGCCCGGGGCACCTGCGGGTGGCAGCGGCATCGCCGCAGGTCAGCGGCCTGCCGGGGCTCACGCTGTGGCGGAGGTGACAGCCGCGGCGGCGCGGGCGGCGTGCGGCAGCGCCTCGAGCACCGTGCCGACCGCCTCGTCGTCGTGGGCGGCCGAGAGGAACCACGCCTCGTAGGCGCTCGGGGGCAGGTGCACCCCGCGCGACAGCATGGCGTGGAAGAAGGCGGCGTACGCCGCGGTGTCCTGGCGCTTGGCCCCGGCGAAGTCGACGACGGGCGCGGCGCCGATGGCGTCGTCGCGGCCCGGGCGGCCGTCGTCGGCACCCGAGCCGTCGGCGTCGGCGCTGGTGAAGAAGATGCTGAACATGCTGCCCGCGCGGCCGACGGCGTGGGCCACCCCGGCGTCGTCCAGGGCGGCCGAGGCGGCGTCGCGGATGGTCGCGGCGACCTCGTCGACGCGGGCGTAGACCTCGGCGGTGCAGGCGCGCAGGGTGGTCAGGCCGGCCGCGGCCGCGACGGGGTTCCCCGAGAGCGTGCCGGCCTGGTAGACGGGCCCGGCGGGGGCCAGCTGGGCCATGACGTCGGCCCGGCCGCCGAACGCCGCGACGGGGAAGCCGCCGCCCATGACCTTGCCGAAGGTGAACAGGTCCGGCGCCCTCCCGTCCGGGTAGGGGCCCTCGAGCCCGAGCCAGCCGCTGCGGCTGAGCCGGAACCCGGTCATCACCTCGTCCGAGACGAGCAGGGCCCCGTGGGCGCGGGTGGTGCGCAGCAGCGCCTCGGTGAAGCCGGGCAGCGGGGGGACGACGCCCATGTTGCCGGCCGCCGCCTCGGTGACCACGCAGGCGATCCGGTCGCCGTGCTCGGCGAAGACGGCCTCCAGCGCGGCGACGTCGTTGTAGGGCAGCACCAGGGTGTCCGCGGCGGTGCCCGGGGGGACCCCGGGGGTGTCGGGCAGCGCGAAGGTGGCCAGGCCCGAGCCGGCGGAGGCGAGCAGGGCGTCGACGTGGCCGTGGTAGCAGCCGGCGAACTTGACGACCACCGGGCGCCCGGTGAACCCGCGCGCGAGGCGCAGCGCGCTCATCGTGGCCTCGGTGCCGGAGTTGACCAGCCGCACCTGCTCCAGCGGCGGCACCCGCTCGACGAGCTCCTCGGCCAGGGCCACCTCGCCCTCGTTGGGCGTGCCGTAGGAGAACCCGCGCCCGGCCGCGGTGCGCACGGCGTCGACGACCTCGGGGTGGGCGTGGCCGAGGATCATCGGGCCCCACGAGCAGATGAGGTCGACGTAGCGGCGGCCGTCGGCGTCCACCAGGTACGGCCCGGAGGCGTGGTCGGTGAAGCGCGGGGTGCCGCCGACGGCGCGGAAGGCGCGCACCGGGGAGTTGACCCCGCCGGGCAGCACGGTGCCGGCGCGGGCGAACAGGGCGGCCGAGGCGGGGGCGTCCGAGGGGTACGGCGGGGTCGGGGTGCTCACCGGGCCATCCTCGCTGGCGGGGGCGAGGACGGCCGCGTCAGGCCTCGCGCAGGTGCCGGCCGACCTGGCCCATGGCGGCGCCGAGGGAGTCGACCTGCTCGGCGGTGAGGTGGTCGAACAGGTGCTCGCGGACACCGGTCACGTGGGTGGGGGCGGCGTCGACGAGCACCTGGTACCCCGCCTCGGTCATCGCGGCGAGCACCCCGCGCTTGTCGCTGGGGCACGCGCGGCGCTCGACCAGGCCGCGCGCCTCCATCCGGCCGATCGTGTGGGTCAGCCGGCTGCGCGAGCTCACCAGGCCGCCGGCCAGGTCCGACATCCGCAGCTGCCAGCCGGGTGCCTCCGACAGGCGCACGAGCAGCTCGTACTCGGGCATCGAGAGGCCGGCGTCGGCCAGCTCGCGCGCGAGGCGCTCCCACAGCATCAGCGTGGCCACGAGGAACTCGCGCCACACGGCCTGCTCCCGCTCGTCCAGCCACCGGGTCGTCGCCTCGTCCGCCATGCCGTCATCCTACCGCGGGAATAGTTGAAATCTAAACGGTCTTGGTGCACGATGACCGCACCACCCCCTCGCACCCACCAGGAGACCCCGTGAGCACCCAGACCCTCCCCGCCGGCCTGACCGTCGGCACCTACGCCATCGACGCCGCCCACAGCGAGGTCGGCTTCACCGTGCGCCACGCCATGATCACCAAGGTGCGGGGCAGCTTCTCCGACGTCGCCGGCTCGGTCGTGCTCGACGAGGACGCCAACCTCATCGCCGTCGACGCCACCGTCGCCGTGGGCTCGGTCGACACCCGCAACGCCGACCGCGACGCGCACCTGCGCAGCCCCGACTTCTTCGACGTCGAGAACCACCCGGCGATGACCTTCGTCTCCCGCAGCGTCGCCGTCGGCGGCGAGGGCTTCGTCGTGACCGGCGACCTGACGCTGCACGGAGTGACCCGCGAGGTCGTGCTCGACGTGGAGGCCAGCGGCGTGGCCACCGACGTGTTCGGCAACGCCCGCGCGGGGTTCTCGGCCGAGACCGAGATCAACCGCAAGGACTTCGGGCTGAGCTGGAACGCGGCGCTGGAGACCGGCGGCGTGATGGTGAGCGAGAAGGTCAAGATCACCCTCGACGTCTCGGCCATCAAGCAGGCCTGAGCCCGCGCGCTCCCCTACGGCACTGCGGCTCCGCAGTGCCGTAGGGGGTGGGAGGGTGGACGGCGTGAGCGACGCGGCGCCGGCCGACCGGGCCGCAGGCGTCGCGCTGTGGCGGGCGTACCGGTCGGCGCACCCGGCCACCACGCCCGAGGACGAGCCGCCCGTCGAGGCGTTCGGCGACAGCGCGGAGATGGCCGACGAGCTGCTGGCCCTGGTGGTGTCCGGCCGCAAGCGCGCCACGGCGGGCCTGGTCTCGGACCACGCCGACGAGGGCGCGCCGCTGCCGCGGATCGGCGGCTGCTGGGTGGTCTGCGACGGAGCGGGGGCGCCGCGGCTCGTGCTGCGGACGGTGGAGCTGCGCCTCGGCGTCGCCGCGAGCGTGGACGACGCGTTCGCGCGGGACGAGGGCGAGGGCGACCGCACCCGGGCGAGCTGGCTGGCCGAGCACCGGGGCTTCTGGCGGCGGCTCAGCGCGGCGCGGGGGCGGGAGTGGTCGGAGGACGAGGTCGTGGTCTTCGAGCGCTTCACCGTGGTGTGGCCGCCCGACGTCGCGGACTGACCCCGCCGCCCGTCATCCGGCACTGCGGAGCCTGAGTGCCCCCCGCGCAGCGTCCTTCGCGCACTTGTGGGGGTAGGTGCGCTTCCCGAGGCCCGTCCGCTGCACTTGTGGGCGCAAGTGCACTCCTCGAGACCCCTTCGCCGCACTTGTGGGGGTAGTTGTGCCTCCGAGGCCGTGGACGTCAGAGCGGTCGCGCGATGAGCATCGCCTGACGCACGGCAGCCACCACCGACGCCGGGTCCCGCAGCATGGCGGCTGTCACGTGCACGACGACCCACCCCTCCGCCTGGAGGTCGTTGAGCCGCTGACGGTCGCGCTGCAGCTGCTCACGCAGCGCGTGCCACGCCCCGTCGTAGTCGATGCCCAGTCGGAGCCCGCGGACCGCCAGGTCCAGCCGGGCGACCGTCCGGCCGTCCCGGGTGACCCGGTGCTGCACCTCGACGTCGATGCCGGCGGTGACCAGCACGACGCGCAGCCGGGACTCGGGGAGGGACTCGGCGCGGCCGTCGACCAGGAGCGATGCGCGCCGGGCGGCGCGCACGTCGTCGTCACGACGCTGCAGCAGCCAGGCGGCGAAGCGGTCCGCGTCGACCAGACCAGCCCGGACGACGGCGTCCAGGTGCGCCGTGGCCGTCGCCGTGTCGTGGCGCGCACACAGGTCGAAGGCCATGCGGTGGGGGTGGGCCACGAGGATGCCTTCCCACCTCTGGTCACCGAGCGGACCGCGGCTCGCTCTGCGCACGGCGATGCCGGCGTGGCGCAGCTCGACGCCGTGGGGAACGACGACCTCGACGGGGTCCCGAGCACCAGCGAGGGGGACCCCTCGCACGGTGGCGAGCGACCGTCCCGTGAGGCGGGTGCCAGGAGGGACGACGAGAGCCGCCGCCCGGCAGGCCAGGACGTGGTCGTGCGGGACCCAGGTCGGTCGGTAGACCCCGCGGATCACGCGCTGCACGTGCGGCCCGCGCAGCTGCGAGGCCTTCAGCAGTCCCGCGGCCAGTGCCTGGGTGCCGAGGAACACGTCGGGGAGGTCGGCCACGGGCCGAGGTCTGCGCACGCGGTGAACCTGGCGGTCGGCGCCCCGGGCGACGGCCGACACGGCCGCATCCTGTGGACGAGCAGCCGCCTGTGGACGACGCGCGCCGCAGGCCTCGACGACCGGGGGGCGCGCCACGGAAGCTGGACACCTCCCCACGAGCGAGGCGATGGGCGTCCCCAGACACGCACTCACCCCCACGAGTGCGGCCCAGGGGACCCCGTGAGCGCACCTACCCCCACAAGTGCGGGGAAGGGGGGTCAGCCCCGGCGCAGGAGGGTGGCCACCTCGGCGGCCCAGTAGGTCAGGGTCGCGCCCGCTCCGGCGCGCTGGACCGCGACCAGCGACTCGAGGATCGCCCGCTCCCGGTCGATCCACCCGTTCGCGGCCGCCGCCTCGACCATCGCGTACTCCCCCGAGACCTGGTACGCCCACACCGGCACGTCCACCGCCGCGGCCACGTCGGACAGCACGTCCAGGTACGGCAGCGCCGGCTTCACCATGACGACGTCGGCGCCCTGCTCGACGTCGAGCCGCACCTCGCGCAGCGCCTCGCGCCGGTTGCCCGGGTCCATCTGGTAGGTCCGCCGGTCGCCGGTGAGCGCGGAGTCCACCGCGTCGCGGAACGGCCCGTAGAACGCCGACGCGTACTTCGCCGCGTACGCCAGCAGCACCACGTCGGTGCGCCCCGCGGCGTCCAGCGCCCCGCGCACCGCGCCGACCTGCCCGTCCATCATCCCGGACAGCCCCAGCAGCGCGGCCCCGGCGTCCGCCTGCGCCAGCGCCAGCTCGACGTACCGCGACAGGGTGGCGTCGTTGTCGACCCGCCCGGCGGCGTCGAGCACCCCGCAGTGCCCGTGGTCGGTGAACTCGTCCAGGCACAGGTCGCCCATCACCACCGCGGCGTCGCCCACGGCCTCGGCGACCGCGCGCAGCCCGACGTTGAGCACGCCGTCGGGGTCGCTGCCGGCGCTCCCGACGGCGTCGCGCGCGGCCGGGACCCCGAAGAGCATCAGCCCGCCCACCCCGGCCTCGACCGCCTCCTGCGCGGCCTCGACCAGGGAGGGCACCGTGTGCTGGACGACGCCGGGCATCGAGCCGATCGGCGCCGGCGAGCGCAGCCCCTCCTTGACGAACAGGGGCAGCACCAGCCGCCGCGCCGAGAGGTGGTGCTCCCGGGTCAGCGACCGCAGGACGGGCGTGGCGCGCAGGCGCCGGGGGCGCTCGATCACCGGCAGCGGCCGATCACCGCGAGCGACGGCGCGCGCTCGAGGAGGTGCGGCGCTCGCTGGGCCGCAGCACCGGCTCCCCGGCCTCCACCGCCGCCGCGCGCAGCGCGCT
>CADCUY010000202.1 GCA_902806005.1 uncultured Quadrisphaera sp.
CCACCCGGCGGGCCGTCCACGCGGCGACCGCGGCGTCGAGCACGTCGTCGACCGCGGCGGCGCCCGCGGGCCCGAGGTCGCGGCCGAGGTGGACGCCGGCGCCGGCGAGCAGGGCGCGGCGCTCCTCGGCGCCGGCCCAGGAGGCCTTGCGGTGCTCCAGCGGCGCGCCGGCCAGGGTGGCGAACGAGACCTCCGGGTGCACCTCGACCACGCGCGGGGCCGCCGCGCCCGCCGCGGCGAGCCAGCGCTCCACCTCCAGCACCTTGGCGCGCAGCCCGTGGGCCTGGCGCGAGACCCCCTCCCCGGCCAGCCGGCGGTTCACCAGCACCGCCGCCGCGTGGTCGTCGGTCAGCAGCGCCGCGCGCACCGGGGTGGTGAAGACCGAGGACGACCGCCGGCCGACCAGCCGCCGGGCGAGGTCGTCGGCCGCCCGCCGTCCGGCGTCGGGCAGGCCGATCGGGATGTCGAAGGCGGCGACGTCCAGGGCCCCGCCCGCCGACGCGGCGGCCACCAGCTCGCCGGCGGTGGGCGCCAGGTGGGCGGAGGCGACCGCACCGCCCGCCGTCACCACCCCGACCCACCGGCCGGCGAAGACGTCGGCGCCGAGCACCCGCGGCGTCCCGGTCACGGGGCCACCCTGCCCGCGGCGCCCCGCCCGGGCAAGTGATTGATGTTTCAACTGATCTCGCCTACCGTGGGGCGCCCGACGATCGGAGACCCCGTGGCGACGAGCCCGTGCACCAGCGCTCCCCCCGACGAGCTGCTCGCGGCGAGCACCGCCATGGCCGCGGTCACCCTGCACGTGCGCGACCTCGCCGCCATGACGGCCTACTACCGCGACGCGCTCGCGCTCGAGGAGCTCGCCGAGACGGGCGGCACGCGGGCCCCGGGCACCGCCGGCACCACCGTGGCCCTCGGTCGCGCCGCGGTGCCCCTGGTGGTGCTGGTGCACACCCCCGACCTGCCGGTGGCGCGCCCGGGCCAGGCCGGCCTGTTCCACACCGCGCTGCTGCTGCCCGACCAGGCCGCGCTGGCCGCCACCGTCGCCACCGCCGCGCGGCACCCGCGCTCGCGCTACGTCGGCAGCGCCGACCACCTCGTCTCGGAGGCGTTCTACTTCACCGACCCCGAGGGCAACGGCATCGAGCTGTACCGCGACCGCCCGCGCCACGCGTGGCCCTGCGCCGACGGCCGGCTGCAGATGGACAGCCTCGCGCTCGACCCCGGCGCGTACCTCGCCGAGCACCTCACCGACGAGGCCCTGGCCGCCCCCCAGCGCGACGGCGCCGGGGTGGGGCACGTGCACCTGAAGGTCGGCGACCTCGACGCCGCGCGCCGCTTCTACGTCGACGCGCTGGGCTTCGCGGTGACGGCCGACTGGCACGGGGCGCTGTTCGTCTCCGCCGGCGGGTACCACCACCACCTGGGGCTGAACACCTGGGAGTCGGCGGGCGCGGGGCCGCGGGCGGCGACCATCGGCCTCGGCCAGGTGGCGATCACCGTGCCGGGGCGCGCCGACCTCGACGCCCTGGTCGCCCGGCTGCGCCGCCACGGGGTGGCGACGGCCGACGACGGCGCGAGCGTGCGCTTCGAGGACCCGTGGCGCAGCCGGATCGAGGTCGCGGCCGCGGCGTGAGCGCCGCGGGCCCGAGCCGCGCCGTCAGAGGCGGATGACGCCGCCGGCCGCGCTGCGCTCGGCGACGTCCGGGTCGTCGAACCAGTGGCCGTCGCTGGCCAGGTAGCGGAAGTGCACCTCGTGACCGGCGGGCACGGTGACGGCGACGCTGCGGGTGCCGTTGCTGCGCTTGCGCAGCACGTGGGTGCCCGGGCTCCAGTCGTTGAAGGTGCCGACCACCGAGACCGGCCCGGCGGGCGCGGTCTGGTCGACGATGAAGGTCAGCTTGACGTCGGTCTTGCTCGGCTGCACGCGGATCACGGCGGTGTCCTCCGGGGAAGGGGGGAAGGGACCCGTGACGCCGTCGGCACGGTCGGGGCGCAGCGTACCGGCGCGCGGCGCGCCGCGGAGGCCTCCCGCCGGATCCCGCCGACGCCCCGCGGGCGGTCAGCTGCGGGGCACGGCCACCCGGACGACGTTCCACGAGACCGGCGGCATCCGCAGGGCCAGGCGCCCGCCGTCCAGCACCGCCCCGTCGTGCGGGCGCGGGACCACGCGGTCGGGCTCGCGCTCGGTGTTGACGGCCCGCACGTCGTCGTCGGCGAGCACCGTGGCCGCGGTCAGGCGCACGTCGCCGAAGGCGCGCAGGTCGACGTCGAGGGTCACCGGCTCCGTGGTCGAGCGGCTGACCGCGAAGACCACCAGCTCCCCCGCCTCCGCGTCGTGGGTGGCCACGGCGTCGACCACCGGCGCGTCGCCGTGCAGGGCCGTCTCGTAGGTCGGCGAGCGCACCTGCACCCGCAGCACCTCGCCGCGGGCCAGCGCCGCCGCCTGCGCGAACGGGTGGAAGATCGTCTGCCGCCACGCCGGGCCGCCGGGCTCGCTGCGGATCATCCCGATCACGTTGACCAGCTGCGCCTGGCACGCCGAGGCCACCCGGTCGCTGTGCCGCAGCAGGGAGATCAGCAGGTTGCCCACGACCACCGCGTCGGCGACGTCGTAGGTGTCCTCGATCAGCCGCGGCGCCTCGACCCACTCGGTCGGCGGGCCCTGCTCGTCGAACCGGTCCTGGTACCAGACGTTCCACTCGTCGAAGGCGATCGTGATCCGCTTCGCGTGCCGGCCGACGGCGCGCACCCCGTCGGCCGTGGCGACCACGGCGTCGACGAACGCGTCCATGTCGAGCGCCGCGGCCAGGTGGCTGCCGAGGTCGTCGCCGACCTGCTGGTAGTAGGCGTGCGCCGAGATCTGGTCGACCAGCTCGTAGGCGTGCTCGAGCACGGTCGCCTCCCACGCCCCGAAGGTCGGCATGGAGCGGTTCGAGCTGCCGCAGGCCACCAGCGTGAGGCCGGGGTCGACCATCCGCATCGCCCGCGCCGTCTCCGCCGCCAGGCGCCCGTACTCGTGCGCCGTCTTGTGCCCGGTCTGCCAGGGGCCGTCCATCTCGTTGCCCAGGCACCACGCGCGCACCGGGTACGGCTGCTCCGCGCCGTGGCTGCGGCGCAGCTCCGACAGCGCCGTGCCGCCGGCGACGGTGGTGTACTCGAGCAGGTCGACGGCCTCCTGCACCCCGCGGGTGCCCAGGTTGACCGCCAGCACCGGCTCGACGTCGGCCCGCGCCGCCCACCGCATGAACTCGTCGAGGCCGAAGCGGTTGGTCTCGACGCTGTGCCAGGCGAGGTCGAGCCGGCGCGGGCGCTGCTCGACCGGCCCGACGCCGTCCTCCCACCGGTAGCCGGAGACGAAGTTGCCGCCGGGGTAGCGCACCGCGGTCACCCCGAGCTCCCGCACCAGGTCGAGGACGTCGGTGCGGAACCCGTCCTCGTCGGCCGACGGGTGGCCCGGCTCGAAGATGCCGGTGTAGACGCACCGGCCCATGTGCTCGACGAAGGAGCCGAACGTCCTCCGGTTCACCGGGGCGACGGTGAAGGCGGGGTGCAGGACGAGCGAGGCGGTGGCCGTCGGGCTCACTGCCCGCCGAGGCCGGTGGTCGCCACGCCCTTGATGATCTGGCGCTGGAAGAACAGGAAGATGATCAGCAGCGGCAGGGCCCCGATCATCGCCCCCGCCATGTCGGCGGCGAAGGTGACGCCGAAGGCGTTCTTCACCACGTTGAGGCCCACCGGCATGGTGAGCAGGGCCGGGTCGTTGGTGACGATGAAGGGCCAGAGGAAGTTGTTCCACGCGCCGATGAAGACGAAGATCGACACGGCGGCCAGGATCGACCTCGACAGCGGCATGATGATCGACCAGAAGATGCGGAGCTGGCCGGCGCCGTCGACGCGGGCCGCCTCCTCGAGCTCGCGCGGGATCCCGTCGAAGAACTTCTTCAGCACGAAGACCATGACGGGTGCCACCACCTGCGGGAGGATGATCCCCGCGTACGTGTCGACCAGGCCCAGACCGAGCATCTGCCGGAACAGCGGGACGATGAGGATCTGCGGCGGCACCATGATCGCCGCGATGGTGAGGGCGAAGAGCCAGCCGCGCCCGCGGAAGGTCGTGCGGGAGAACCCGTAGGCGGCGAGCGCGGAGACGGCGACCGTGAGCACCGTGACGACGGCGGCGACGAACAGGCTGTTCAGGAGCCACAGCGGCAGGTTCGAGCCGGTCAGCACGCGGGTGAAGGACCCCAGGGTGAAGCCGCCCTCGGGGATCCAGGTCACCGGCAGCGCCGCGATCTGCGTCTCGTCCTTGAGCGCGCTGACCGCCCCCCAGATCAGGGGGAGCAGCCACACGAACGCCATCAGCACCAGGGCGAGCAGCCCGACGAGGCGCGGGACCCGGGGCCGGGACTGGCCGACCACGCTCGTGCGGGGGGCGGAGCGGTCGGCGGTGCGGCGCGCGGCGCGGGTGAAGGAGCCGGCCGGGGCGGTGGTCGTGGCCATGGCTCACGCCTCCTTGCGGTTGAACAGCCGCAGCTGCGCGAGGGACAGGACGACGATGATGAGGAAGAAGATGTTGGCGATGGCGCTGGCGTAGCCGAGGCGGTAGCTGGTGAAGCCCGTCTCGTAGACGTACATGAGGATCGAGCGGGTGGAGCCGTTGGGCCCCCCGGTGGCGAGGGTCATCTGGTAGATCTGGTCGAAGACCTTCAGCGAGGCCAGGACCTGCAGCACCAGCACGAGCACCGTGGTCGGGTTCAGCAGCGGCAGGGTGATCGACCGCAGCTGGCGCCAGGGGCCCGCCCCGTCGATGGCGGAGGCCTCGTAGATGTGCCCCGGGATGTTCTGCAGGGCCGCGAGGTACAGCAGGAAGTTGAACCCCGCCGTCCACCACACCGTGGCGGCGATGATGCCCCACATCGCGGTGGACTCCTGCTGCAGCCACGGGATCGGCCCGATGCCCACCGCGGCGAGGTAGTCGTTCACCAGGCCGAGCTCCGGCTGGAGGATCCACACCCAGATCAGCGAGACCACGGTGACCGGCAGCAGGTACGGCGCGAAGAAGGCGAGCCGCCACAGCCACTGCCCCGGGAGGCCCAGGTGCACCAGCAGCGCCATGGCCAGCGGCAGGAGCACCAGGGGGATGGTGCTGCCGATGGTGAAGAACACCGTGTTGCCGAGGGTCTGCCACACCAGCGGGTCGCCGAGGGCCTCGGCGAAGTTGCCGACCCCCGCGAAGCCGCCGCCGCCGGCGAGCGTGGCGTCGGTGAACGCCAGGTACAGCCCGTAGACGACGGGGTAGACGAGGAAGGCCGCGAAGAAGACGAGGAACGGCACGGTGAACCAGAAGCCGCCGCTGCTCGCGCTGATCGAGCGGCGGCCGGCTGCGGCGGTGGGGGGCGGCGGGGCGGACGCCGGCTGCTCCACCTGCACGGCGGTGCTCATGCGGACTCTCCTCCGGGGTCGGGGGTGGCGAGGATCGTGTCGATGCGGGCGACCATGTCCTCGACGGCCTCGGCCGGGGTGGCGGAGCCGGACAGGGTGGTCGCCAGCGCCTGGCCGACCTGGGTCTGGAAGTTCGAGCCCGCGCCGGTGAACCACGCGGGCGGGTCGAAGACCGCGACGTCCGCCGCCGCGGCGTAGTCGGACTGGGGGGTGAGCTGCGCGTACTCCGGGGAGTCGGCGATCTCCGCGTAGGCGGGCACGTGCCCGGCCTCCGCCCAGGTGAAGGACTGCTTGAGGACCTGCGCGACGGCCTCGTGGGTGGCCCGGCGGACCTCGGGGTCGGGGTCGTCCTGGTGCGGGAGGACGAAGGCGTGCGAGTCGGCGTAGGCGCTCGGCGTGCCGAAGACGGCGGGGAAGGGCGCCGCCCCGAGCGGGATGCCGGCCTCGAGGAAGGCCGGGAGCTCCCACTCACCGGTGAGGATCATCCCCGCGCGGCCGGCGTTGAAGGTCGCCAGGGCCGACTGGTAGTCCGCGTTGGGGTCGGCGATCGTCCCGTCGAGCATCTGCTTGATCAGGTCGACCGACTGGACGGCGGCGTCGCGGTCGATGCCCGTGGTCGACCCGGACAGGTCGATCTCGCCGGCCAGCTGCGGGTACAGGGAGTAGAACAGCCGCCACGCCTGGGCGGGGTCGCCCTGGAAGCCGTAGGCGATGCCCAGCTCCCCGGTCACCGACTGCAGGGCCCGCCCGGCCTCGAGGAAGGCCTCGGGGGTCTCCAGCGGCAGCAGCTTGCCGTCGCCGTCGAGCAGCCGGGCCTGCTCGGCGACCTCGGTGTCGTACATGACCACGAAGGGGTGGGTGTCGAGCGGGACGGCGTACAGCCCGCCGTCGTAGCGGGCCCGCTCCACGACCGACTCCGGGAAGGACGACTCCTCCACGCCGAACTCGGCCAGCAGGTCGAGGTCGAACGGGTCGAGGAAGCCCAGCGGCGCGTAGCCCGCGAGGCGCGACAGGTGCACGATCGCCATCTCCGGGGAGCGGCCACCGGCGGCGCTCATCGACAGCTTCGTGTAGTAGGGCGTGCCCCAGGCCAGGACCGTGGCGTCGACGCCGATGCCGGTGGTCTCCCGGACGGAGCTGAGCATCGTCTCCATCCGGGCGCCGTCGGCACCGCTGAAGAGGTTCCAGTACCGGATGGCGGTCGGGGTCGCGCCCGCCGGCGAGCCGCAGGCGGCCAGCGAGGCGGCGAGCCCTCCGGCGAGCCCGCCGGCCAGGAGGGTGCGGCGCGAGAGGCTGCGCGCGGCGACCGCCTCCAGTCCGCTCGATCGGCTGGTGGGCGCGGGGCTGCTCGGTCGGGTCCGGGTCATCGTCGACTCCATCCACAGGGGTGTGGCCCCTTCCTACAACGTTGGAAGCCGGGTTGCAACGGGGCCCGGTGGCGAGGCACAGTGATCGCTCCAGACGCGCCCGGAGGGGGACGACGACGTGCCCAGGGCTCGCCTCGCCGACGTCGCCGCGCTGGCCGGAGTGTCGATCAAGACCGTCTCCAACGTCGTCAACGCGCACCCGCAGGTGCACGTGGACACCCGCACCCGCGTGCAGGCGGCCATCGGCCAGCTCGGGTACCGCCCGCACGCGGTCGGTCGCCAGCTGCGCCGCGGCCGCACCGGGCTCGTCGCGCTCGCCGTGCCCGAGATCGACGTCCCGTACTTCGCCGAGCTGGCCCGCCAGGTGGTGGTCGCCGCCGCCGGGCAGGGGCTGACCGTGCTGGTCGAGCAGACCGACTGGTCGCACGCCGCCGAGCGGAGCGTCCTCGACGCCCGGGAGGCCGGACTGGTCGAC
>CADCUY010000203.1 GCA_902806005.1 uncultured Quadrisphaera sp.
CGGGCGGCGGCCACGGCGGCCCCCGGCGGGCCCGTCGGGCTACCGGGCGAGCCCGGCGAAGAGGTCGGTCTCGCGGGGCCCGAGCGCCGACTGCGGCCCGCGGGCCAGCCGGTACGCCTCGCTGGTCGCCACCGGCATCCAGCGGTCGCCGGAGACGGTCAGCTCCCAGCCGTCCTCGCCGTGGCGCACCTGCAGCTGGCTGCGGTGGGCGCGCAGGGCCGCCACCTTGGCCGAGAGCTGCTCCGGCGCGTCCACGACGGCGGTCACCTGCTCGTCGGGCACCACCATGCTCGGCGGCTCGCCCTCCCAGCCCATCTCGCTCACCTGGGAGGCGGGCACCACCGACTCGTAGACCTTGCCGACGCTCCACGGCTCCGAGCCCGCGACCCCGGCCGCCCCCGGGTCGGCGGCGAGGTCGACCGCGCGCAGCGCCACCCGCGCGGCCTGCACGTGGTCGGGGTGGCCGTAGCCCCCGCCCGGCTCGTACGTGACCACCACCTGGGGGCGCACCTCGCGCAGCACCCCGGCCAGGCGGGCGGCGGCCTCCTCGACGTCGGCGCGGGCGAACGCCCCCGGGCCCGTGTCCGGGGCGGGCCCCGCGACCCGGCCCCCGCCGCCGGTCTCCACCCAGGCCATGCCGGAGTCCTCGTAGGTCGCGTGCGCGGTCGCCGCGGCGTCCTCGCCCTCCAGCGGGGCGTCGTCGAGGAAGCGGTGGTCCTCCACGCCGAGGGCCTCCATGGCGCTGCCCAGCTCCAGCACCCGGTGTGCGGCGAGCGCCGGCAGGTCGCCCTCGAGGTGCCTGAGCTCGGGGTCGACGACCTCGCCGCGCTCGCCCCGGGTGCAGGTGACCAGGGTGACGCCCGCCCCGGCGGCGGCGTACCGGGCCATGGTCGCCCCGTTGCCGATGGTCTCGTCGTCGGGGTGGGCGTGCACCACCAGCAGCCGCCGCGCGGAGTCCAGGGCCTCCATCGACGCCAGGTCCTGCGGCTCGAACTCACGCTCGGCGACGTCGTCGACGATCTCAGCGGCGTCCTCGAGCAGGGCCTCGACCCCGTCGGGGTCGCCGGTGGCCGTGGGGGCGGAGGCGGGCGGGCCGTCGGGCGTGGTGGTCACGGCCCGACGGTACTCAGCGCCCGCCCCTCATCGCTCGGCGCGGGCCGCCTACCGCTTGGAGCGGGCGGCCTTGGCGCGGTCGGTCTGGTCGAGGATGACCTTGCGGATGCGCACCGCGTCGTGGGTGACCTCGACGCACTCGTCCTCGCGGCAGAACTCCAGGCTCTGCTCCAGGGAGAGCTTGCGGGCGGGCACCAGGCGCTCGAGCTCGTCCGCGTTGGAGCGGACGTTGGTCATCTTCTTCTCCTTGGTGATGTTGACGTCCATGTCGTCGGCGCGGGAGTTCTCGCCGACCACCATGCCCTCGTACACCTCGGTGGTGGGCTCGACGAACAGCGTGCCCCGCTCCTGCAGGCTGGTCATGGCGTAGGACGTCGCGACGCCGGTGCGGTCGGCGACCATCGACCCCGACGGGCGGGTGCGCAGCTCGCCGAACCACGGCTCGTAGCGCTCGAAGGTCTGGTGGGCGATGCCGGTGCCCCGGGTCTCGGTGAGGAACTCGGTGCGGAAGCCGATCAGGCCGCGGCTGGGCACGAGGAACTCCATCCGCACCCACCCCGTGCCGTGGTTGGTCATCTGCTCCATCCGTCCCTTGCGGACGGCGAGCAGCTGGGTGATCGCGCCGAGGTACTCCTGCGGGGCGTCGATGGTCAGGCGCTCGAGGGGCTCGTGCACCTTGCCGTCGATCTCCTTGGTGACCACCTGGGGCTTGCCCACGGTGAGCTCGAAGTTCTCCCGGCGCATCTGCTCGACGAGGATGGCCAGCGCCAGCTCGCCGCGGCCCTGCACCTCCCAGGCGTCGGGGCGCTCGGTGGGCAGGATGCGCATCGAGACGTTGCCGACCAGCTCGCGGTCGAGGCGGTCCTTGACCAGGCGCGCGGTGACCTTGGCGCCCTTGACCTTGCCCGCCGTGGGGGCGGTGTTGGTGCCGATGGTCATCGAGATCGCCGGCTCGTCCACCCGGATCAGCGGCAGCGGCACGGGGTTCTCGGGGTCGGCCAGGGTCTCGCCGATGGTGATCTCCGGGATGCCGGCGATCGCGACGATGTCGCCGGGGCCGGCCTGCTCGGCGGGCTCGCGCGTCAGGGCCTGGGTCATGAGCAGCTCGGTGATCTTCACGCGCTGCTGGGTGCCGTCGGCGCGGCACCAGACCACCTGCTCGCCCTTGTGCAGCGTGCCCTCGTGGATCCGGCACAGCGCGATCCGGCCCAGGAAGGGGCTGGCGTCGAGGTTGGTCACGTGCGCCTGCAGCGGCGCGCCCGGGGTGTAGGTGGGCGCGGGCACGGCCTCGAGCAGGGTGCGGAACAGCGGCTCGAGGTCGTCGCTGTCGGGCATGCCGCCGTCCTCGGGGCGGGTCAGCGACGCCCGGCCGGCCCGCGCGGAGGCGTAGACGATCGGGAAGTCGAGCAGCTCCTCGGCGCCGGGCATGTCGCCCGCCAGGTCGAGGAAGAGGTCGTAGGTCTCGTCGACGACCTCGGCGATCCGCGCGTCGGGGCGGTCGACCTTGTTGACCACCAGCACCACGGGCATGCGCGCCTCGAGGGCCTTGCGCAGCACGAACCGGGTCTGCGGCAGCGGCCCCTCGGAGGCGTCGACGAGCAGCGCGATGGCGTCGACCATCGACAGGCCGCGCTCCACCTCGCCGCCGAAGTCGGCGTGCCCGGGGGTGTCGATGATGTTGATCGTCACGCCGGGGACGCCGTCGGGGCCGACCGCGCCCGCCGCCGCCGGCCCGGTGTACCGGACGGCGGTGTTCTTGGCGAGGATCGTGATGCCCTTCTCGCGCTCGAGGTCGCCGGAGTCCATCACCCGGTCGACCAGGCCCTCCTCGGTCTGGTGCTTCCCGAAGGCGCCGGACTGGCGCAGCATGGCGTCGACGAGGGTGGTCTTGCCGTGGTCGACGTGGGCGACGATCGCGACGTTGCGCAGGTCGGAGCGCACGGCGAGGTCGGTCGCGGCGGTGGTGGTGGCGCTGGGCATGGCGAGGCTGCTCTTTCCGAGCGGGAGGCGGGGGCCCTCCGAGTGTAGGTGGCGCGCGGGCCCCGGCCTCCCCCCGCGATCACGGACGTGGTGAGCAGCCGCGGAGCGCCGTCACCCGGTTGACAAGGACCGCTCACCGCAGTGGGATCGACACCCTCGGCAACGGAGCAGGGGGCGGCACGCGGTGGCGGCTGAGCAGATCGAGGCAGCGGCCGAGGCCCTGCCGGCGGGGCAGGTGGCGTTCACCGCCGTCGGCGTCAAGAAGCACTACCCGGGCGTCAAGGCGCTCGACGGGGTGGACCTCCAGGGGTTCGCGGGCGAGGTGCTCGCCGTGTGCGGGGCCAACGGCGCGGGCAAGTCGACCTTCGCGAAGCTGCTCGCCGGCGTCGACACCCCCACCGAGGGCGAGATCACCGTCACCGGCTACCCGCACGCGGTGCGCAACGCCGCCGAGGCCGAGCAGGCCGGGGTGCTGATGATGCACCAGGAGCCGCTGATCATCGACGACTTCACCGTCGGCGAGAACGTCTGGCTGTACAAGCTGCGGATGGGCCGCGACATCAGGCCCTGGGCGCGGAAGGTGGACAGCAACAGCGCCCGCACCAGGGAGGTGCTGCGCGACGTCGGCCTGGGGCACCTGCGCACCGACGAGGTCGCGCGCACCCTCGGCCCCGGGCAGCGCCAGATGCTCTCGCTCAGCCGGGCGGCCGTGACCACGCACAAGATCATGATCCTGGACGAGACGACCGCGTCGACGTCCGAGGAGCACTTCGGCGACATCCTCGACCTGGTGCGCCGCGAGAAGCAGGCCGGCACCTCGATCATGTTCGTCTCGCACCGCCTCAACGAGGTCTTCGCGATGTCCGACCGCATCGCCGTGCTGCGCAACGGCACGCTCGTCAAGGTCCTGAAGACCTCCGAGACGGACGCCGACGAGGTCACCACCCTCATGATCGGCCAGGCCCTGAAGGCCCTCGACCGGCCCGCGCCGGCGCAGGTCGAGGGCAAGCAGCCGGTGATCTCGGTGCGCGACCTGCGCGGCGGCTCCGCCGACGGCGTCTCCTTCGACGTCTTCCCCGGCGAGGTGGTGGGCCTCTACGGCCTGGTGGGCAGCGGCCGGTCCTCCGTGGCCCGCTCCATCACCGGCCAGAAGCAGGCCGCCGGGGGCACCATCACCGTCAACGGCGACGTGGTGCAGCTGAGCTCCCCGGGCGCGGCCCTGCGCCGGCGCATCGCCTACCTCACCGAGGACCGCCGGCTCGAGGGCTTCGTCAAGGACTTCGACAACGGCGAGAACATGAGCCTGGTGGTGCTGCCGCGGATGGCGAAGGGCGGCGTCGTCCAGGCGGGCGTGGAGAAGAGCCGGGTGCGCGAGCTGATCGGCGAGTACCAGGTCAAGGGCGGCCCGAAGACCTACACCCGCACCCTGAGCGGGGGGAACCAGCAGAAGGTCGTCGTCGCCAAGTGGCTGGAGGCCGACCCCGACTTCGTGGTGCTCGACGAGCCCACCAAGGGCATCGACGTCGGCGCCCGGTCGAACATCTACGAGATCATCCACGCCCTCGCGGCGCGCGGGAAGGCCGTGCTGGTCGTCTCCAGCGAGGCCGAGGAGCTGCTCTCCCTGTGCCACCGGATCCTCGTGATGCGCGGTGGGCGCATCGCCGCGGAGTTCGACCCGGAGGACGCCGACACCGACGACCTGATCCGCACCGCGCTGCACGCCGACTGACGCCCACCCCCGCCCCGAGGAGCCGCACCATGACCGCGACCGCCAGCGCCCCGGCCCCGCAGGCCGAGTCGGAGCCACCGCGCAGCAGAGCGGCCGTCGACTGGCTCAAGGGGCAGTACGCCCTCTACATCCTCGTGGTGCTCCTGGTCATCGCCTCGCTCACCAGCGACGCGTTCCTCAGCCGCACGAACATCACCAACCTGCTCCTGCAGATGTCGATCATCGGCGTGGTGGTCATGGCCCAGCTGATCGTGGTGCTCACCGGCGGCATCGACATCAGCGTCGGCTCCGCGCTCGGGCTCGCGGCGGTGCTCTGCGCCGGGATCTTCAACGGCGACAGCGTGGTGCTCGCCCTGTTCGTGGCGCTGGTCGTCGGCGGCCTCGTCGGCGCGGTCAACGGCTGGCTGGTCTCGTTCCGCGGCCTCGAGCCGTTCATCGTGACCCTGGGCATGCTCGCCCTGGCCCGCGGCCTGGTCTACGCCTACGGCGAGGGGATCCCGATCCAGCCCGGCGCCGCCCGGGCCTTCGCCGACATCGGCCAGGCCACCCTGCTCGGGGTGCCGGTGCTCGCGCTGATCTGGATCGGCGTGGTCCTGCTGGTGACCTTCCTGCTGTACCGCACGGTCTGGGGTCGCCGGGTCTACGCGATCGGCAGCAACGTGGAGGCCGCGCGCAGCTCGGGCATCCCCGTGCGCAGCACCCTGTGGTCGGTGTACATCCTCGCGGGCCTGCTGGTCGGGCTGGGCGGGTTCATGTTCATCTGCCGCTTCGCCTCCGGGACCGCGCTGGCCGGGAACCTGCTCGAGCTGGAGGCCATCGCCGCGGTCGTCATCGGCGGGGCGCGGCTGTCCGGCGGCTACGGCAAGGTCTTCGGCGCGGTGGTCGGCACGGTCATCTTCCAGGTCATCGCGAACCTGCTCTCGCTGCTGAACGTCTCCACGTTCCTCCAGGACGCCTTCCGCGGCGCCCTGATCCTCGTCGCCGTCGCGCTGGCGACCGTGCAGTTCTCGCGCCGGCGCAAGACCCCGGCCCCGGTGACGACGTGAGCCGCGCCGCCCGCGCCCGCCGGGGCGCCGCGCTGCTCGCCCCTGCGGTGGCGGTGCTGGTGGGCACCACGGGCTGCGGCCAGCTCTACGAGAGCCGCGAGCCGGCGTCCGGGCCCCCGGACGGGCCGGTCGAGGACGTGTCGCAGGTGCGGATCGGCTTCGCGCAGCAGCAGCTGCAGGCGCCCTACTTCTCCGCCATGCAGGTGCGGGCCGAGCAGATCGCCGCGGAGCAGGGCTTCACGCTGCTGTTCCAGAGCGCGAACAAGGACCCGGTCATCCAGATGAACCAGATGCAGTCGATGCTCGCCCAGGACATCGACGCGCTGGTGGTGAACGCGACCAGCGTGGCCGGCCAGACCGAGATGATGACGCAGATCGCCTCGCAGGTGCCCGTCGTCTACATCGACACCTCCGTGCCCGGCACCGGCACGACCAGCGTGCAGTCCGACAACCTCACGATCGGTCGCGAGTCGGGCAAGATCACGGCCAAGCGCTTCCTCGACGCCGGGAAGGACAGCATCACGATGCTGATCCTCACCGGCCCGGCGACCGACGAGTTCGTCGGCCCGAACCGGCAGAAGGGGTTCCTGGAGGGGCTGGAGGAGGGCGGCCTGCAGTACGAGGTCGTCTCGGCGCAGCCGGGCGACTACGCCCAGGACCGCGGTCAGGTGGCCGCGGAGAACATGCTGGCGGCCAACTCCGACGTCGACCTGGTCATGGGGCTGAACGACTCCATGACCCTGGGCGCCTACAACGTGATCGAGGCCAACCCCGACTACGACGACATCCTCGTCGCCGCCGCGGCCGACGGCCAGAAGGAGGCGCTGGCCCTGATCGCGGAGGACGGCTGCGAGAGCCGGTACATCTCGACCGGGCTGAACTCCCCGTCGCTGGCGGCCGAGGACGCGCTGAAGATCGCGGTCGACATCGCCACCGGGGCCACGGAGCCGGCGGACTACCCGAAGGAGTCCTTCACCGAGGCGGTCGGCATCGGGTGCGAGAACATCGAGGAGTACTACGACCCGGAGAGCGTCTTCTAGGCCCGTCCGGTCCCCCCGGCGGCTGAGAGCCGGTGCTCGGGCGGGGGTACGACACGGGATGCCGTTGCTGCGGCCCCGATCGGCGCTCCGCAGCGGCATCCCGTGTCGTACCCCGCCGTGCGCCGCCGTCGCGACCCGGCCCTCCTGGCCCGGCTCGGGCCGGACGGCTCGGGCCGGACGGCTCACCCGCTCAGCAGCAGCGCTGCACGGGGCTCGCCGCCGCGGCGTCCGCGCGCCGCCGCTCGAAGTCGCGCCGCGTGCCCGCGGCGTGCCCGTGGGCGGCGCAGTGCGCCACGTGGGCGTCCCAGCGGTCCTCGCCGGAGAGCGCGCGCAGGTACCAGACCAGGCCCCGCCAGGCGCGCAGGAGCGGCCCGCCC
>CADCUY010000204.1 GCA_902806005.1 uncultured Quadrisphaera sp.
ACCGGCGTCGCCGCGGCCGCCGCCCGCGACAGCGGCCGCCCCGTAGACCACCACCGCGGCGCCCGCCGCGCCGGCGACGGCGAACCAGGCGTAGCCCGCCGGCGCCGTGACGCCGAACAGGCCGATCGCGACGACGACGGCCAGCGAGGCGCCCGCGCTGACCCCGAGCAGCCCCGGGTCGGCCAGGGGGTTGCGGGTCAGGCCCTGCATCACCGCCCCGGTCAGGCCGAGCGCCGCGCCGACGAGCAGGCCCGCGACGGTGCGCGGCAGCCGGGACTCCACGACCACCACCGCGTCCGTGGACGCCGCCGCAGCCCCACCGCCCGCCAGGGAGCGCAGCGCGTCCAGCACCCCGCCCACTGGCACCGGGCGCACCCCCACGGCCAGCGACGCCGCGGCCAGCGCCGCGACCGCCAGCGCCGCGACGACGAGGCCCGCGGCCAGGGCCCCGCGCCGCCGGGTCACCCGGCGCTGCCGCTGGACCGCCCGCTGGCCCGCACGGCCTCGGCGAGGAGCGGCACGTAGTCCTCCAGCGCCCAGGGGATGCTCAGGGCCGAGACCGCCGAGGTGGCCATGACGAAGGACTCCCCGACGACGGGGGCGAAGGCGCCGGAGGCGACCGCGGGCACCCGCTGCACGAGGGGGTCGGCGGTGAACGCGTCGACGGCGGCCTGGTCGCCGAACCAGGCGACGAGCACGTCGGAGCTCACCTGGTCGGCCTGCTCCAGGCTCACCAGGTAGCTGAAGGCGCCGTCGCCGGGCGCGTTCTGCTCCACGTAGGGACTGAGCTCCATGCCGAGCTCGGTGAGCAGCTGCACCCGCACGTCGCCGGGCACGTACAGCGAGAGCTGCCCGGTGGAGACGTCGCCGGAGGCGTACGCGAACGTCGCCCCCGCCAGCTCGGGGTTGGCCTCGGCCTGGGCCGTGATCGCCGCGGAGGTCTCGGCCACCAGCTCCTCGGCCTGCGCGCTGCGCCCGAGCGCGGCGCCGACCAGCTCCACCTGCTCCTGCCACGGGGTGACGTAGGGGTCGCCGGGCTGCACCACGGTGGGCGCGATCTGGCTGAGGGTCGCGTAGTCGCCCTCGGTCAGGCCGGAGTTCACCGCGAGGATGACGTCGGGCTCGGCCGCCGCGATCTCCTCGAAGGGCACCTCCGCACCGTAGGTGAGCAGCTGCGGGGTCTCCAGGCCCTGCTCGGCCAGGGCGTCCGCCGTCCACGGCAGCACCCCCTCGTCGTCGCCGCCGTAGGTGTAGGTCGTCATCGCCACCGGCGCCACGCCGAGACCGATCACGGCGTCCTGGGTGGACCAGTCCCACGCCACCACGCGCTGCGGCTCGGCCTCGATCGTCGTCTCGCCGTAGGCGTGCTCGAGGGTGACGGGGAAGGCCCCGTCGGCGCTGGGCGCGCCCTCCGCCGGTCCGGCGTCCTGCGCGTCCTGCGCGGACGGGGCGGCGCAGCCGGCCAGGGCGACGGCGGCCAGCGCCGGGGCCAGCACGGCGGCCAGGGCGGCGCGCGCTCGGGTCAGGGCGGGTCGGCTCACGGGTCGGGGCTCCTCGGTTTTCGTGCAGGCGGGGTCACGTATTCACGGAGGTTAGCCAATCCTTACCCGGATGGTGGAGAGTGGTCCCGTGACCGTCACCGCCGTCCGCACCGTCCGCGCGTTCCGGGTCTTCGACGTCGTCGTCGCCCGCCTGCGCGCGGTCGGGGCCAGCACGGTGCGCGTCACCCTCGCCGGCCCGGAGCTCGACGTCTTCGCCGACAACGGCCTCGACCAGCGGATCAAGCTGGTCCTGCCCCTGCCCGGCGGGGAGGTCACCCTCGCCGACGGGCCGCTGGACTGGTACGCCGCGTGGCTCGAGCTGCCCCCGCACCGCCGCAACCCGCTGCGCACCTACACCGTGCGCGCGGTGCGCCAGGACGAGGGCGAGCTGGACGTCGACGTCGTCCTGCACCCCGGCGGCCAGGGCCCGGCGGCGCGCTGGGCGCGCGCGGTGCGCCCGGGCGACGCGCTCGCCGTCGTCGGGCCGGACGCGCGGCACCAGGGCAGATCGGAAGAG
>CADCUY010000205.1 GCA_902806005.1 uncultured Quadrisphaera sp.
GCACCAGGCCCTCGTCGCTGAACGGCAGCAGGTCCTCCAGCGAGCCGCCGCCGCGGGCGACGACGATGACGTCGACCTCCGCGTCGGCGTCCAGCGAGCGCACCGCCGCGGTGACCTCCCCGGCCGCCGCGGGCCCCTGCACCGGCACCTGGCGCAGCACGAAGCGCACCCCCGGCCACCGGGCGGTCGCGGTGACCACCACGTCGTGCTCCGCCGCGCTGCCCCGCCCGCAGACCAGGCCCACCGCGCGGGGCAGGAAGGGCAGGGGGCGCTTGCGCCCGGCGTCCAGCAGGCCCTCGGCGGCGAGCACCCGCTTGAGGTGCTCGACCCGGGCCAACAGCTCGCCGATGCCCACCGCGCGGATCTCCTGCGCCTCCAGCTGCAGGGTGCCGCGCTTGGTGCGGAACTCCGGCCGCGCCCGCACGACCACGCGCGCGCCCTCGCGCAGCCCGTCGGGGAACGCCGCGAGCAGCCGCGCGTGCGCGGTGACCGACAGCGACATGTCGACGTCGGTGTCGCGCAGGGTCAGGAACGCCAGCGTCGTGCCCGGGCGCAGCGTGCACTGCACCACCTGGCCCTCGACCCAGACGGTCGACATCTTCGCGACGTAGTCGGCGATCTTGGCCGTGAGCAGGCGCACGGGCCAGGGCTGCTCGGCGGTGGTGGCCGCGGCCGTGGGCGGCAGCGTGCGCCGCCCCGCCCTGACCGCCTGCTCGGCCCCCGCTGTGCTCATGCGGGCAACCTACGATGGGGGGGTGACACTCGCCCCCGCCCTCGACGCCGCTGTGGACCCCGCGGCCCCCGTGGAGCCCGCCGCGGCCAAGCGCGTCCTCCTCGCCGCTCCCCGCGGGTACTGCGCCGGCGTCGACCGCGCCGTCGTCACGGTGGAGAAGGCCCTCGAGCACTACGGCGCTCCGGTGTACGTGCGCAAGGAGATCGTCCACAACAAGTTCGTCGTCGACTCCCTCGCCAAGCGGGGCGCGATCTTCGTCGACGACACCGACGAGGTGCCCGAGGGCGCCCGCGTGGTCTTCTCGGCGCACGGGGTCTCGCCCGCCGTCCGCCAGGCCGCCGACGCGCGCTCCCTGCAGTCGATCGACGCGACGTGCCCGCTGGTCACCAAGGTGCACCGCGAGGCCGTGCGCTTCGCCCGCGACGACTTCGACATCCTGCTGATCGGCCACGCCGGGCACGAGGAGGTCGAGGGCACCGCGGGGGAGGCCCCGGAGCGGACCCAGCTGGTGGACGGCCCGGACGCCGCCGACGCCGTGGTCGTGCGCGACCCCGCCAAGGTGGTGTGGCTCTCGCAGACCACGCTCTCGGTCGACGAGACGATGGAGACCGTGCGCCGCCTGCGCGAGCGCTTCCCCTCGCTGCAGGACCCGCCGAGCGACGACATCTGCTACGCCACCCAGAACCGCCAGGTGGCGGTGAAGAAGATCGCCGCCGAGGCCGAGCTGGTGATCGTGGTCGGGTCGGCGAACTCCTCGAACTCCGTGCGCCTGGTCGAGGTGGCCCTGCAGCACGGGGCGCGGGCCTCGCACCGGGTCGACACCGTGGCCGAGGTGGAGGACGCGTGGTTCGAGGGCATCGACGTCGTCGGCGTCACCTCCGGGGCCTCGGTGCCGGAGATCCTCGTGCGCGAGGTGCTCGAGGACCTCGCGGCGCGCGGGTACGGCGAGCCGCAGGAGGTGCGGACCGCGGAGGAGGACCTGCTCTTCTCCCTGCCCCGCGAGCTGCGCGCCGACCTGAAGCTGCGGCCGACGACGACCACCACCGCGGGGTGCTCCACCTGAGCGACGGGCCCGGCCGGGGCCCGGCCGGGGGGACGGCGCAGCCCCGCGGGGGCGACTGGGTGAGCGGCGAGCGGGTCTTCGGCCCGCCGCGCGGCACCGTCGAGGCCGACTGGTTCGTGCCGCTGGTGCTCGAGGCGCACCCCGGCACGCCGCACGAGCGGGCGCGCGAGGCGGTGCGCGCGGCGTGGGCTGCCGTCCGCGAGGAAGCGGCGCTGGCCGGGTTGGGACCTGGCGACGTCGACGAGCCCCCGGTCCG
>CADCUY010000206.1 GCA_902806005.1 uncultured Quadrisphaera sp.
CCGAGGGGCCTGGCGGGGCCTGGCGGGGCACGCGGGCGCCGTCGAGGGCGCCGACGCGGGCGGCCAGGCGCAGCAGCCGGCGCACCTTGTCCGCCACCGCCGAGGCCGGCACCCGGCCCTCCTGCACCGCGCGGAGCAGCTGCTCGCCCCAGGCGCCGTCGGGGCCGGGCATCGCCAGGTCCTGGGCGGCGCGGCCCGACTCCTCGGTGGTGCGAACCGCCGTCCAGTCGGAGACCACGAGGCCGTCGAAGCCCCAGGAGCCCTTGAGGGGCTCGGCGAGCAGGGGGCTGGTGGACATGGAGGCGCCGTTGACGCTGTTGTACGCCGACATCACCACCCAGGCGCCGGCCTCGCGGACCAGCCGCTCGAACGGGGCGAGGTACAGCTCGCGCAGGGTGCGCTCGTCGAGGCGGGCGTCGAGGGTGAAGCGCTCGGTCTCGGAGTCGTTGGCCACGTAGTGCTTGGCCGTCGCCGCCACACCGCCGCCCTGCACGCCGCGCACGAACGCCGTGCCGATCGCCCCGGTGAGCACCGGGTCCTCGGAGTAGGCCTCGAAGTGGCGCCCGCCCAGGGGCGAGCGGTGGAGGTTGATCGTGGGGGCGAGCAGCACGTCGACGCCCTTGCGCCGGCACTCGGCGGCGAGCAGGGCGCCGACCTCGGCGACCAGGGCCGGGTCCCAGGTGGCGGCCAGCGCGGTGGGCGACGGCGTCGTGGCGGAGGTGTCGCGCTCGTCCCAGCTCTGGCCGCGCACGCCCACCGGGCCGTCGGAGGTCACCAGGGCGCGCAGGCCCACGGCGGGCTCGGGGTGCGTCTCCCACATGGTGGCGCCGGTGACCAGGCGCACCTGCTGGGCGAGGTCGAGGCGGGCGAGCAGCTGCTCGACCAGCGCCTCGTCGACCCCGCTGCCCTCGGGCCGGTCGCCGTCGCTGCGGCCGGCGCCGACCGGCTGCGCGAGGGCGGTCACTTCACGGCTCCGGCCGACAGGCCCTGCACCAGGTGGCGCTGCAGGGCCAGGAAGCCGATGAGCACCGGCACGGAGACCACCACGGAGGCGGCCATCAGCTGGTTCCACAGCACCGAGCTCTGCGAGGCGTAGGACTGCAGGCCCACCGCCAGGGTGCGGGTGTCGTTGTTGGTGAGCACCGAGGCGAAGAGCACCTCGCCCCAGGCCGTGGTGAAGGCGAAGACCCCGACGGCGACGATGCCGGGCCGGGCGACGGGCAGCACCACGCGGAACAGCGCGCCGAGGGGGCCGGAGCCGTCGATCAGCGCAGCCTCCTCCAGCTCGCGCGGCAGGGCCGAGAAGTACCCGACGAGCATCCAGATGCTGAACGGCAGCGAGAACGTCAGGTAGGTGACGATCAGCCCGGTGTAGGTGCCGGTCAGCTGCAGGCCCAGCCGCGCGTCGAGCTGGACGTAGATGAGGAACAGCGGCAGCAGGAAGAGGATGCCCGGGAACATCTGGGTCGAGAGCACGGTCATCGAGAAGATCCGCGAGCCGCGGAAGCGGAACCGCGCCAGGGCGTACGCGGCGAAGGTCGCGATCACCAGGGAGAGCACGGTCGAGACGAGCGCGACGAGCAGGCTGTTGCCGAAGTACCGCGCCAGCGGCACCGTGCGCCACATGTCGACGTAGGGCTGCAGCGTGAACGTCGTCGGGATCCACGTGAAGGTGCCGCGGACGTCGACCAGGGGCTTCACCGACGACGAGACGACGATGTAGAGCGGCACCGCGACCAGCGCGGTGATGAAGGTCAGCCCGACCGCGCGCAGCACCTTGAAGCCGGTGGTCTCACGCATCCTGGGCACCTCCCTTCGGCATGGCCAGGCGCACGTAGAACACGGACGCGCCGAGCAGGGCGAGGAGCAGGAGCACGCTGGTGGCGGCGCCGAGCCCGAAGTTGAAGTTCACGAACGAGTTCGAGTAGATGAGGTTGCTGAGCAGCAGCGCGGGCTCCGGGGGCTGGGCGCCGAAGAGCACGAAGGGCGCGTTGAACTCGTTGAACGTCCACAGGCCCATGACGAGGATGACCACGGCGTTGGCCGGGCGCACCAGGGGCAGGGTGAGCGAGGTGAACTGCTTCCACAGCGAGGCGCCGTCCAGGGACGCGGCCTCGTAGACCTCGCCGGGGATGTTCTGCAGCGCGGCGAGCAGCATGAGGAAGGCGAAGGGCCACAGCCGCCAGGCGGCGACGACCACGACGACGAGGAAGGAGTTGTCGCCCAGCAGCCAGAACGGCCGCGTGTCGAGCACCCCCAGGTCGTCGACGAGGAGCCTGTTCAGGGCGCCGTCCTCCTGGGCGAAGATGAACTTCCAGCCGAGGATGCCGACGAAGGCCGGCAGCGCGAAGGGCACGAGGAAGAACGTGCGGAAGAACGCGCGGCCGCGGAAGGAGCTGTTGAGCAGCACCGCCGCGAGCATGCCGATGGCCCAGGCGATGGCGACCACGAGCACGGTGAACACCGTGGTGCGCCCCAGGGTGGCGAAGAACTCCGAGCCGATCGACGAGCTCGGGTCGAGCCCGTTGCGGTAGTTCTGCAGGCCCACGAACGGCGCGGTGGTCCAGTTCCGCAGGGTCAGCTGGGTCAGGGAGACGAAGGAGATCCAGACCCCGAGCAGCATGGGGCCCACGTGGACCAGCAGCTCGAAGACGACCGCCGGCGCGACCAGCAGGTAGGGCAGGAGCCGCAGGTAGCGGCCGCTGCGGGAGCGGGCAGCGACGGGGGCCGGGCCGGCGGGGCCGCCCCCGGCGGGCGGCTGGGATCCAGCCGCCCGCCGGGGAGCGTCCTGCGCCGTCAGGCCCGCCGGGTCCGCCGGGAGAGCGGGGACGGCGGAGTCAGCGGGGGTGACGGCCATGTCAGCTCGCCGCCTCCATCTCCTCCTGGGCCCCGGCGAGGGCCTCGCGGACGTCGGCGTCCGTCACCGGCTGGCCGGTGGCGGCCCGCGAGATCAGGTCGACGACCGCGCCCCCGACGAGGGTCTCCATCTGGCCCTCCGCCGGCAGCTGCGGCATCGGCTCGGCGTGCTCGGCGAGGATGGTCGCGAAGGTGCCGGAGATCTCGTCGTTGAAGGCCGGGTCGTCGTAGGCGGCCTCGACCACCGGCAGGGTGGTGTAGGCCTTGTTGAGGGTGACCTGCTGCTCGTCGGAGGTCAGGAACTCGACGAGCTGGAGGGCCTCCTCCTGCTGGTCGCTCTCGTTGAAGACGCTGATGTTGATGCCCGCGACCATCGTCTGGGTGGGCGTGCCGCCCTCGGGCACCGGCACCTGCGCCACGCCGTACTCGGTGAAGCCGAGCGCGTTGAGGGCGTTGCGCGAGCCGGACTGCTGCATGACCATCGCGACCCGGCCCTCGGCGAGGTCGTTGTCGGCCTCGGCGTCGCCGGTGTACTCGGCGCTGCCCGGCAGGGTGACGCCGGAGGTCATCAGCTCGACCCACCGGGTGACGGCGGCGACCTGCTCCTCGCTCTCGAAGGTCGGGGCGCCCGACTCGTCGAAGAGGGCGCCGCCCTCCTGGCGGCCCAGGATGAACGCGGCGTGCGCGCTGTTGGCGACCGAGCCGCCGGTCATCGCGAAGCCGTACTGGTCGGGGGTGCCGTCACCGTTCTCGTCGCGGGTCAGCGCGGTGGCGGCGTCGAGGAACTGCTGCCAGGTCCAGCCGTCGGTGGGCTCGGGCACGCCGGCCTCGGCGAACATCGCCTTGTTGTAGAACAGCCCGTAGGACTGGCCGTACAGCGGCACCGCGGTGCGCGGGGCGTCCTCGGAGCCGGTGGCGGCCAGCGCGGTCGGCACGAACTTCTCGGCGCCGCCGATCGCCTCCAGCGCCTCGCCCTCGAGGGGCAGGAAGGAGCCGGTGGCCTGCAGGGAGGCCGACCAGGTGTTGCCGATGTTGAGGACGTCGGGGCCCTCGCCACTGCTGACCGCGGTGAGGATGCGGTTGTACAGCGAGTCCCACGGCACGACCTCGAGCTCGACCTCGATCCCGGTCTCCTCGGTGAACTTCTCGAGCTCCGGGGTCAGGACGGCCTCGTCGTCGGCGGGGGTGGGCGCCATGTTGGTCGCCCAGTAGGTCAGCGTGCCCCCGGAGGCCTCGGCCTCGTCGGAGCCGCCGCAGGCGGTGAGGCTGCCGACCAGCAGCAGTGCCGTGGCGGTGACAGCGGATGTGGTGCGGTAGCGCATGGGTCCTCCTCGACCGTGTGCTCTAGGACGACCGGTGCTCCGGCACGCCGCACCATCACGGCCCGTCCCTGCGGGGAGCACTCTGCACGCTCTACCGTGCGTTCGGTAGGTGTCGTTACTCAATCGTTACGTTTAACCCCTAGGGTGCGCCGATGACCACCTACGCCACGCCGGCCGAGGCCCGGCGGGCGCTGCGCGACGGCGCTCGCGGCCGCATCATCGCAGCCGCCGACCGGGCGTTCGCCGCCAACGGCTACGAGGGCACCTCCCTGGCGCGGGTCGCGGAGTCCGTCGGCCTGTCGCAGCCGGGGCTGCTGCACCACTTCCCGAGCAAGCGGGCGCTGCTGATGGCGGTGATCGAGCACCGCGACGCCGTCGACGGGGCGCGGACGGGCCTCTCCGGCGAGGTCGAGGGCCTGGCGGCGCTCGACGCCCTGATGGCCCTGATGGAGCACAACGCCACCGTGCGCGGCCTGGTGCAGAGCTTCACCGTGCTGACCGGCGAGAGCGCGGCCGAGCACCACCCCGCCCGTTCGTACTTCACCCGCCGGTACGCGCGGATCCGCGGTGAGCTGGCCGGTGCTCTGCTCCGGGGCGTCGACCGCGGCGAGGTGCGGGCCGACGTCGACGCCGACGCGGTGGCCAGCGAGGTCTTCGCGGTGATGGACGGGCTGGAGCTGCAGTGGCTCCACGCCCCCGACGAGGTCGACATGGTGGGGCTGTTCCGCGGCTACCTGCAGCGGCTGCGGGCCGACCTGGCGGTGCCCGCCGGCTGAGCACCGCCGGCGTCCCGGGCCCGGCCTCCGGCGCCGGCTCAGGTGGTGACGACGAACTTCCCGCTGCTGCGGCCGGCCTCGAAGGCGGTGTGCGCCTCCACGATCTCCTCGAGGGCGTAGGCGCACGCGATCGGCACGGTCGCGGTGCCGGCGGCGACGGCGTCGAGGAACTCCTGGAGCACCGCGGCCGGCAGGTCGCTGGCGTCGCCGAAGTAGGCGCTCAGGCGCACCCCGCGCGGCAGGTAGGTGTTGGCGTAGAAGTCGGGCACCGCCCACTGGTTCGACAGGCTGCCGGTGAAGCAGAGCACCCCGTGCACCCGCACGCAGGCCAGCGAGTCGGGCAGGGTCGGCGTGCCGACCAGCTCGAGGACGGCGTCCACCCCGTCGGGGAAGAGCTCGCGCACCCGCCCGGCCACGGCCCCGTCGTCGACGATCACGTGGTCGACCCCGACGCCGGTCAGGGCCGGGGCCTTCGCGGGGTCGCGGGTGGTGGCCAGCACGGTCATCCCGAGCCGCTTGGCCAGCACCGTGGTGGCCATGCCCACCGACGAGGTGCCGCCCCGGACGAGCAGCGACTGCCCCGGCTGCGCGTCCAGACCGACGGTCAGCGACCCGTACGACGTCTGGAGCATCTCCGGCACGGCGCCGAGGGTCGCCCAGTCGAGGTCGCTGGTGAAGGGCACCACCTGGCTGGCGGGGACGCAGGTGGACTCGGCGTAGCCGCCGTCGATGGTGCGGCCCATCCCGCCCATCATCGCGGCGACCTGCTGGCCGACCTCGAACTCCCCGCCGGGCGCTGCGGCGACCACCCCGGTGGCCTCGATGCCGAGGACGCGCGGGAAGACCACGTGCGAGGCCAGGCCGAAGCGGGTCTGCAGCTCCGAGCGGTTGAGCCCGAAGGCCCTCACCTCGATCAGCACCTCCCCGGGCTCCGGCACGGGCACCGGCAGCTCGCGGATCGCGAGCGCCTCCGGCGGCCCCGGCGCGTCGAGGACGACCGCGCGCATCGTCCGCGCCCCCGGCCGCACCAGGGCGACCATCAGCGGGCCTGCGCGGAGGCCAGCGCCGCGCCGAGCGCGTCGCCGAGGGGGGTGGTGGCGCGACCGATCAGGCGGCTGAGGTCGCCGCTGTCGGTGAACAGCTCGCCGCGCGCCAGCCCGGCGTCGGCGTCGGCGAGCACCCGGGCCATCGGCTCGGGCACGCCCGCCCCGGCCAGCACGGCGGTGTAGTCGTCGACCGGGAGGTCGCGGTAGACGATCTCGCGCCCGGTCGCGCCGCTCAGCTGCTGCGCCAGCTCGTCCAGGGTGAACGCGGTGTCGCCACCGAGCTCGTAGGCCGCGCCGGCGTGGCCCTCGGTGGTCAGGACGACGGCGGCCGCCTCGGCGTAGTCGGCGCGGGTGGCGGCGCTGACGCGGCCCTGGCCGGCGCTGCCCAGCACGGCGCCGTGCTCGAGGAAGACCGGGAGCTGCCCGAGGTAGTTCTCCAGGTACCAGCCGTTGCGCAGCAGGGTCCAGGCGAGCCCGCTCTCGCGCAGGTGCTGCTCGGTGCCCTGGTGCTCGGCGGCCAGCTGCATCCGCGTGGTGCCGGCGTTGACGATGCTCGTGTAGGCGACCCGGGCGACGCCCGCCGCAGCAGCGGCGTCGACCGCCCGGCGGTGGTCGGGCAGGCGCTGCCCGACGGTGGAGGACGAGACCAGGAGCACCGTCTCGGCGCCGGCGAACGCGGCACCCAGGCTCGCGGGGTCGGCGTAGTCGGCGCGGCGCACCTCGACGCCGCGGTCGGCCAGGTCGGCGAGGCGCTCGGTGGCCCGTCCGGTCGCGACGACCTGCGAGGCGGGCGTGCCGCGGCGGAGGAGGTCCTCCACGACGAGGCGGCCGAGCTGGCCCGTGGCTCCGGTGACGACGATCGACATGGTGTGCCTTCCCGTGGGTGGGCGGGTGCCGGGTGCACCGCGCGCCGGGGCACAGCGAACCACAAGCGCTCTCTATCGGTAAGTAGCCACCTTCAGGTAAGGTACCCACCATGACGACAGCGCTGGCTCCGACACCGGCGACGACGGGCGAGCTCCCCTGGGACCCCTACGCCCGGGCCTGCCCGTCCCGCGAGCTGCTCGACCGCATCGGCGACAAGTGGACCGTGCTGGTGCTCGGGGCGCTGGCCGGCGAGGAGCCGCGGCGCTTCTCCGCGCTGCGCCGCCAGGTCGACGGCGTGAGCGAGAAGATGCTCACCCAGACGCTGCGCGGCCTCGAGCGCGACGGCCTCGTGGTGCGCACGGTGCACGCCGAGGTGCCGCCCCGGGTGGAGTACGCGCT
>CADCUY010000207.1 GCA_902806005.1 uncultured Quadrisphaera sp.
GGGCGCTGCGCGATGCGCTCCCGCTCGGCGGCGCGCACCGCGTCCACCGGGTGCGCCACGGGCCCGTCCACCCCGCCATCCTCCCTCCCGCCGCCACCCGTCCCGGCACGCGGGAGGGGCACCGAGCTCAGCCCTCCGCCACCACGAACGCCACCGCCACGCCGCCGTCGTGGCTGAGCGAGAGGTGCCAGGAGCGCACCCCCCGGGCCTGCGCGAGCGCCGCCACGGCCCCGCGCACCACCAGCTGCGGGCGCCCGTGCTCGGCGCGCAGCACCTCGGCCTCGCGCCACCGCAGCCCGGGCGGGCTGCCCAGCGCCTTGGCCACCGCCTCCTTGGCCGCGAACCGGGCCGCCAGCGAGGGCAGGGCCAGCCCCTCCTCCGCGGCGGTGAACAGCCGGCCGGCCAGCCGCGGGGTGCGCGCCAGGGCCCGCCCCAGGCGGGCGACGTCGACCACGTCGGTGCCGACGCCCACGATCACCCGCGACCCCGCCGCGGCGCGCTCACTCGACGGTCACCGACTTGGCCAGGTTGCGCGGCTGGTCGACGTCGTAGCCCTTGGCGGTGGCGACCTCCATCGCGAAGATCTGCAGCGGCACCACGGTCACCAGGGGCGCCATCAGCGTGGGCACCGCGGGCACCCGGATGACGACGTCGGCGTGCGGCAGCACCGCGTCGTCGCCGACCTCGGCGATCGCGATGGTCCGCGCCCCGCGGGCGCGCACCTCCGCCGCGTTGGAGATCACCTTCGCGTGCAGCGAGTCGCGCCCGCGCGGCGACGGCACGATGACGAAGACCGGCTGCCCGGGCTCGACCAGCGCGATCGGCCCGTGCTTGAGCTCCCCCGCCGCGAAGCCCTCGGCGTGGATGTAGGCGAGCTCCTTGAGCTTCAGCGCGCCCTCGAGGGCCACCGGGTAGCCGACGTGCCGGCCGAGGAAGAGCACGGTGGGCGCGTCGACCAGCTCGCGGGCCAGCGCCCGCACGGCCTCGGCGCCGTCCAGCACCTCCTGCACGGCGGCGGGCACGGCGTGCAGCTGCCCGATGACGGCGGCCACCTCGTCGGGGAAGAGGTTGCCCCGCAGCTGCGCCAGGTAGAGCCCGAGCAGGTAGCAGGCGGTGATCTGCGCGAGGAAGGCCTTGGTCGAGGCGACCGCCACCTCCGGCCCGGCGTGGGTGTAGAGCGCCGCGTCGGACTCGCGCGGGATGGTCGAGCCGCGGGTGTTGCAGATCGCCAGCACCTTCGCGCCCTGCTCGCGGGCGTGGCGCACCGCCATGACGACGTCCATCGTCTCGCCCGACTGCGAGATCGCCACCACCAGCGTCCGCGGGGTGAGCACCGGGTCGCGGTAGCGGAACTCGTGGGCCAGGTCCACCTCCACCGGGATGCGGCACCAGTGCTCGATCGCGTACTTGGCCACGTAGCCGGCGAACGCCGCCGTCCCGCAGGCGATGACGATGATCTTGTCGATGCCCCGCAGGGTGGACTCGTCGATCCGCAGCTCGTCGAGCACCATCGCGCCCGCGGCGTCGGAGCGGCCCAGCAGGGTGTCGGCCACCGCCTTGGGCTGCTCGTGGATCTCCTTGTCCATGAACCACGGGTGCCCGCCCTTCTCGGCGGCCTCGGCGTCCCAGTCGACGGTGAACGCGCGCGGGGTGACCGGCGTGCCGTCGAAGCCGGTGACCTCCACGGCGGTGGCGGTGATCTGCACGACCTGGTCCTGGCCCAGCTCGAGGGCCTCCTTGGTGTGCGCGATGAACGCGGCGACGTCGGAGCCCAGGTAGTTCGCGCCGTCGCCCAGGCCGACCACCAGCGGGGAGTTGCGCCGGGCGCCGACGACGGTGCCCGGGCTGTCGGCGTGCACGGCCAGCAGCGTGAAGGCCCCGTCGAGCTGGCGGCAGACCCGCCGCATGCTCTCGGCGAGGGCGCCGGCGCCGCCGGCGGGCTGCTCGGCCAGCGTGCGGGCCAGCAGGTGGGTGACCACCTCGGTGTCGGTCTCGCTGGCGAAGACCACGCCCTCGGCCTGCAGCTCGGCCTTGAGCACCGCGTAGTTCTCGATGATGCCGTTGTGGATGACGGCGAGCCGGCCGTCGGCGGACAGGTGCGGGTGGGCGTTGGCGTCGGTGGGCCCGCCGTGGGTGGCCCACCGGGTGTGCCCGATCGCGGTCGAGCCCTCGAGCAGGGGCGACTCCTCCAGCGCCTCGACCAGCCGGGCCAGCCGTCCGGCGCGCTTGGCCGAGGTGAGCCCCGGCGGGGTGCCGTCCGCCCCCGGCCCGTCGGCGAGCACGGCGACGCCCGCCGAGTCGTAGCCGCGGTACTCCAGGCGGCGCAGCCCCTCGAGGACGACGGCCAGCCCCTCCGGCCCGGGGGCCGCAGCTGACGACGAGCCGGTGAACCCGACGATCCCGCACATGCGGCCGACACTAGTGGCGCCCCCGCCGGCTCCGGGCGGCATCATGGGCGCCCGTGACCAGCTCAGCGGCCGACCCGGCGGAGCGCGCGGCAGGGCCCGGCGACGCGCCGGGGCCCGGGTCGGCGTCGCCGTTCGTCGAGCTCGACCGCGCGGCGTGGAGCCGGCTGGCGGCGTCCACGCCGCTGAGCCTGACCGCGGCCGACCTCGACCGGGTGCGCGGCGTCGGCGACCGGATCGACCTCCAGGACGTCGACGAGGTCTACCGGCCGCTGTCGCGGCTGCTCAACCTCTACGCCGCCGGGGTCACGCGGCTGCACGGGGCGACGTCGACCTTCCTCGGCGGGGCGGCCCCGCGCACTCCCTTCGTCATCGGGGTGGCGGGCTCCGTGGCCGTCGGCAAGTCGACGACCGCGCGGCTGCTGCGCGAGCTGCTCAGCCGCTGGCCCGACACCCCCCGGGTGGAGCTGGTGACCACCGACGGGTTCCTGCTGCCCAACGCGGAGCTGGAGCGGCGCGGGCTGCTCGCGCGCAAGGGCTTCCCCGAGTCCTACGACCGCCGCGCGCTGCTGCGGTTCGTGGCGGCGGTGAAGTCGGGCGCCGCGGAGGTGCGCGCCCCGGTGTACTCCCACCTGACCTACGACATCGTCCCCGGCGCGCAGATGGTGGTGCGCCGGCCCGACGTCCTCATCGTCGAGGGCCTCAACGTGCTGCAGCCCGCCCGCTCCCCCGCCGGCGAGGAGGCCACGTCGGCGCTGGCGGTCAGCGACTTCTTCGACGTCTCCGTCTACGTCGACGCACGCCCCGAGGACATCCAGCGCTGGTACGTCGAGCGCTTCCTGCGGCTGCGGCAGACGGCGTTCGCCGACCCCACGTCGTACTTCCACCGCTACGCGACGCTCACCGACGCCCAGGCCCTGGAGCGGGCCACGGCGATCTGGCGGGAGATCAACGAGCCGAACCTCGTGCGCAACATCGCGCCCACCCGCGGGCGCGCCACCCTGGTGCTGACCAAGGGCGGCGACCACGCGGTGCGCCGGGTGCGGCTGCGGAAGCTCTAGCGGCCGAGCGGCTCAGACCGCCAGGCGCGCCGCGACCAGCCCGGCGAGGCGCTCGGCGACCCGCTCGGCGACCTCCGCCGTGGGCGCCTCGACCATCACCCGGACCAGCGGCTCGGTGCCCGAGGGGCGCAGCAGCACCCGCCCGGTGTCGCCCAGCTCGGCCTCGGCGGCGCGCACCGCGGCCAGCACCTCGGGGTCGTGCCCGGCCCGCGCGCGGTCGACCCGCGGCACGTTGACCAGCACCTGCGGCAGCCGGGTCACCGCGCCGGCCAGGGCGCTGAGCGGCCGGCCCTGCTCGGCGACCCGGGCCAGCAGGTGCAGCGCGGTCAGCACGCCGTCGCCCGTGGTCTGGTGGTCGAGCATCACCACGTGCCCGGACTGCTCCCCGCCGAGGCGGTGGCCGCCCGCGCGCATCGCCTCGAGGACGTACCGGTCGCCCACGGCGGTCTGCACCACCTCGATGCCGGCGCGGCGCATGGCCAGCAGCAGGCCGAGGTTGCTCATGACGGTGGCGACCAGGGTGCCGCTGGACGGCTCGCCGCGGTCCCGGGCGGCCAGGGCGAGCACGCCCATCACCTGGTCGCCGTCGACCAGCAGCCCGTCGGCGTCCAGGGCCAGGCAGCGGTCGGCGTCGCCGTCGAAGGCCACGCCGGCGTCGGCGCCCGAGGCCAGCACCGCCTCGCGCAGCGGCCCGAGGTGGGTCGAGCCGACCCCGGCGTTGGTGTTGAGCCCGTCCGGATCGGCGCCGATGACGAGCACCTCCGCACCTGCGCGGCGCAGGGCCTCCGGGCCCACCCACCACGCGGCGCCGTGGGCGCAGTCGGCGACGACGCGCAGGCCGGCCAGGGGCGCCGGCCCGGGAGCGCCGGGCAGGGTGGAGAGCAGGAAGGCGACGTACCGCTCCGAGGCGTCGGCGGAGGCGGTGATCCGCCCCACCTCGGCGCCGGTCGGCCGGTCCCACGGCTCGCGGAGCCGGGCCTCGATGGCGTCCTCGAGGTCGTCGGGGAGCTTGTGACCGCCGCGGGCGAAGAACTTGATGCCGTTGTCGGGCACCGGGTTGTGCGAGGCGGAGATCACGACGCCGAGGTCGGCGCCGGTCGCGGCCACGTGGTGCGCGATGCCAGGGGTGGGCAGCACGCCGACGTCCTCGACGTCGACGCCGGCGCTGGCCAGCCCCGCGCAGGTCGCCGCGGAGAGGAACTCCCCCGAGGCCCGCGGGTCGCGGCCGACCACGGCGCGCGGCCGGTGGCCCGCGAACTCGCCGACGTCGGCGAGCACGTGGGCGGCGGCCACCGCCAGGTCGAGCGCGAGCTCCGCCGTGACGTCGACGTTGGCGAGGCCGCGCACGCCGTCGGTGCCGAACAGCCGGGCGGCCGGGGCCGCGACCGCCTGCTGCACCGGCACCGCGGGGCCCGCGCCGGCGTGCGCGCTCAGCGCTTGGAGTACTGAGGGGCCTTGCGCGCCTTCTTCAGGCCCGCCTTGTTGCGCTCCTTGACCCGCGCGTCGCGGGTCAGGAAGCCGGCCTTCTTCAGCGAGGCCCGGTTCGCCTCGAGGTCCACGGCGTTCAGCGCCCGGGCCACCCCGAGGCGCAGCGCCCCGGCCTGGCCGGAGACCCCACCGCCGCCGATGCGGGCGATGACGTCGAACCGGCCCTCGACCTCAGTGACGCGGAACGGGTCGTTGACCAGCTGCTGGTGCACCTTGTTCGGGAAGTACCCGTCCAGGTCGCGCCCGTTGATCGTCCACTTGCCGGTGCCCGGGATGATCCGGACCCGGGCCACGGCCTGCTTGCGCCGGCCGGTCGCCGCCGAGGGGGCGGTGATGCTCGTGCCGGCGTTGGCGAGCGCGGGGGTGGAGGTGGTGTAGCTGGAGGGGGCGTCGTCGAGGGTGGTGTCCTCGTCGACGACGCTGTCGGTGCTCTGCGTCACGGCGTCTTCTCTCGGGATGTCAGGCGGTCGGCTGCTGCGCGACCTGGGTGATGGCGTACGGCGTGGGCTGCTGCGCCGCGTGCGGGTGCTCGGCGCCCACGTAGACCTTCAGCTTGCTGGCGACCTGCCGGCCCAGGGAGTTGTGCGGGAGCATCCCCTGGATCGCCTTCTCGACGGCCTGGTCGGGGCGGCGCGCGAGCAGGTCGGTGTAGCGCTCGGAGCGCAGGCCGCCCGGGTAGCCGGAGTGGCGGTAGGCCAGCTTCTTCTCGGCCTTGGAGCCCGTGAGGACCACCTTGTCGGCGTTGATGATGATCACGTAGTCGCCGGTGTCCACGTGGGGGGCGAAGATCGGCTTGTGCTTGCCGCGCAGCAGCCGAGCGGCCTGGCTGGCGAGGCGGCCGAGCACCACGTCGGTGGCGTCGATGACGAGCCAGGAGCGCTCGAGCGACTCGGGCTTGGGGGTGAACGTGCGCACGTCTGACCTTCGCTCGTGGATCACGGGTGGGCCGGCTGCGGTCGCCGGGGTGGTTCGCCGGCGTGCGGCCCGGTGCGCGGCGGTGGAGCGCAGCGGCAGCCCGGGAGGCACGACGGCCCCCGATGGTACCTGCGCCCCGCGGGCCCGGTCAAAGCGCCCGTGGCGCGCGGTCACCGCGGTCCAGCGTCCGAGCGGGGACCAGCCGCCCGTGCGGGATCAGGCCGAGGGCCGGCCGCCCTCCGGCAGCGGGTCGAGCGCCGCGTCGGGGTCGTCCTCGGAGACCACGTGCATCGCCGCCTCCTCCGCGGACGCCGCGCCCCCGGCCATCCCGACGTCGGTGGCCACCGACGAGGCCTCGGTGTCGGGCCCGCCGCCCTGGTCGGGCTCGACCAGCCGCCCCGACCGCACCCGGCCCACCTGGTCGTCCAGCAGCTCCCCGTCGACGTCGGCGTCGGCCGCCAGCTCCGCGGCGTCGCCCGCTCCCAGCGCCCCCCCGGCGCCCACGGGCTCGTCGGGCTCCTCCTGCTTGAGCCGCTCGTCGAGGGGCTCCCGCAGGTGCGCCTCGTCGGCGCTCAGGCCGTACCGGCCGACGTGGCGCTCGCGCTCCATGGGCGAGCCGCCGCGGTCCTGCTCGACGTCGGTGACCCGGTCGTCGTTGACGTCCATCATCTCGAGCACGCCGTCGTGGTCCTGGGGCTCCGCGCTGACCGGAGTGGGCTCGCTCATCCCGCGAGCGTGCCACGGGGGGCCCGGGTCGTCATCCGGGAGCTCCCGGCGGGCCCGCGCCCGGCGGGCGCGCTCCGCGAGGCCCTCCGGCGCCGGGTAGTCCACGCGCTCGAGCACCAGGCCGCGCGCGGGCGCCACCTGCACGCCGGGCTGCCGCTGCCGGGAGGCCAGCACCCGCGCGGGCCAGTCGGGGTCGTGGCGCCCCTGGCCGACCGCCACCAGGGCGCCGACCAGCGAGCGGACCATGGAGTGGCAGAAGGCGTCGGCCTCCACCAGCACCACCACGGCGCCCTCGGGCTCGCGCACCACGTCGAGGCGCTCCAGGCCCCGCACGGTGCCCGCCCCCTCCCGGCGGCGGCAGTACGCGGCGAAGTCGTGCACCCCGACCAGGCCCGCGCCCGCGGCGGCCATCGCGAGGACGTCGAGCGGGCCCCGCACCCCCGCGACGTCGTGGCGCCGCAGGGGCGGCACCCCGGCCGGGTCGTCGCTGAGGCGGTAGGCGTAGGCGCGGCGCAGCGCCGAGAAGCGGGCGTCGAAGCCGTCGGGGGCCCGGGAGGCGGCGGTGACGCGGACGTCGTCGGGCAGCACCCCGCGCAGCCGGGAGACCAGTGCCGGCTCCACCGCGGCCGGTGACGGCGGGTCCGCCGGCGCCGCGGGGCCGGCGGTCGC